>CAZPAL010000056.1:0-8424 GCA_964584525.1 uncultured Dehalococcoidales bacterium
GTTATGCGGCTGCATCTTGACCTTTTCCTTGAAAGTGGGCACGCGCAGCAGCCAGCTCAGCGGCGTCACCATCCCCAACAGCGTGAATAATTCGGCCACTTCGCTGACGTGAGACTGCACAAAGATGATGCTTTTCTGCGGGTCCAGCCCGGCGGCCAGCAGGTCAAGCAGCACCTCGTTTATATTCTGTTGTATCCTGTGCGTATCCTCCAGGGTGGTGAGCGCGTGCAGGTCCACGATGCAGTACACACACTCGAACTCGTCCTGCAAAGCCACATAATTCTTCACCGCACCCAGGTAGTTGCCCAGGTGCAGCTTACCGGTCGGGCGGACGCCCGAAAAGACGCGTTTTTTCATCTCTCTCCTTGTGATGGGATTTTAACACAGCCTGATTTTAACGGCAATTTAAGAGGCGTTCATCAGGACGCTTCGGCCAGTTCCTTAAGGCGGGACACTACCTGGTCGATGGTCTGGTCATCCGTCGAAGCCCCGGCGGTAACGCCGATGCGTCTGCGCCCGGCCAGCCACAGCGGGTCGATTTCGGAAGATGTTTCAATGAGGTGAGTTTCTGCTACTTTCGCGCACAGGTCGTAGAGATGGCGGGTGTTGGCGCTGTTGCGCCCGCCGATTACCAGCACCAGGTCGCATTGCTCTGCCATGGTAAGAGTATCCGCCTGGCGGCGGCGTATATCGTGGCACAGTGTGTCAATGATGCGCACCTCGGCGTCCCGCTGAAGTGCGATATCCAGCACGTCCTTGACGAAAGCGTTGAAGGCGGCGGGTATCTGGGTGGTCTGGGAGAGTATCCCCAGTTTCAGCGGGATATCAGCCAGCGCCTGAAACTCGGCGGCGCTGGTGGTAGCCAGGCCGGCGCCGCCGGTCCAGCCCAAAATGCCCTTTACTTCGGGGTGCCCGACATCGCCGAACACCAGCGTGAAGAACCCCGCTTCAGCTAATTTGCGGGCGGCCGTCTGGGCGCGCTTCACGAACGGGCAGGTGGTATCGATGACCGCGATGCCCCTCTTCGCGATACTGTCTATCACCTGCGGGCTAACCCCGTGGGCGCTGATGACCACCGTATCGCCGCTCAAATCGGCGGCGTCCTCCACGATTTTCACTCCGCGCTCGGCAAGCTGCCGCAGCACCTGCTGGTTGTGCACCAGCGCCCCCAGCGTCTCTATGCCGCCCTGGCGGCAGGCGGCGGTATTAATGCCCTCGATGGCACGGCGCACACCCATACAAAACCCGAGGCTGTCGGCTTTAATAATTTGCGGTTTCAAATGCTGCCTCCTCGGCGTAGCGTCCGTTATATTCCAGGGGCAGCAGGGCGGCGATACGCAGCATGATGTCGCGGGTGACGGCCTGGATATAATCCCGGTCTCTCACGGCCTCGCCCGATGCGCCCACCTTAAAGACCTCGCCTATCCGAATATCAATCGCCGGGCGCCGCAGCCACCACCATTTGCCTACCAGTTGCGACGTGCCGCTGATACCCACCGGCAGAATCGGAACCCCGCTACGCACGGAAAGCATGGCCGCCCCGATGTAGGCGGGACCCAGTTTGCCGTCCGCGCTGCGCTTGCCTTCGGGATATAAAAACAGCGCCTCCCCCTTTCCCAGCAGCCTGAGTGCGGTTTTGCCGGCGCGGCGGTCCAGTTTGCCCTTGGCGACCGGGAAGGCGCCGAACTGCGTCACCAGCCAACGGGTAAAAGCCGAATCGAAAAGTTCTTCCTTGGCCATAAAATACAATCTGCGCTTCAGGCTGACGCCCAGTATGGGTGAATCCAGCAGATTGACGTGATTGGCAACTATAATCACCCCGCCGGAAAGCGGAATGTTCTCCAGCCCATGAACACGGCACCGGCTAAACACCGCCATAAGCACTTTGATGCCGCCCCTGAATAGATAGTAAAACATGGCCTTCCGGCCATTATAGCCTTTGACCGCTGGCGCTGTCACCACCGCGCCGCCGGCCAAGCATCCAGAAAAGATGCAAAAACCGTCCCGGATACAATATAATTAACCCGGCAGATACAGGAGGAGAAAGATGGTAAAAAAGGTATTCACCAGCGCGCAGGCTAAGGAAATAGGGGAAAAACTGGGCCAGGACTGGTCGCGTTTTGACGTGGAGCAGTTCCGCATGGGGCTGGACGTGGAACTGGAGCACGGGCTGGTTGACCCCCACACCAACGTCACCAACGACGACCCCATCATGACCGGCAAAATCGCCCTGGCACACCTCAACGAGTTGGCCGATTATTACACCCGCCTGTACGAGATGGAAGAAGAGGCTGAAGAGGAACTGGAGAACAAATAAGCTCCGCCTTCAGCAAGGTTCCGGGCGCAATCTGATTGACAGGAACACCGGCTGACTAGACGTAGCGCAGCCGGCCTTCCACCCTGCATCCGATGTTCTGGTGGTTCTTGAGGTATTCCTCCATTACTTCGGGCACCGAAGTGCTGACCACCTTGGATTTTCCCCCGGCGGCGAGTTCGTCCTGGGATATATCCAGGTAGGCGTCCGAGTTCATAATGTGATAGCCAATCAGCCCGATTGAATACTGCTGGTCATCTTCGACAGCCTGCCCATTCCAGGTAAGCGCAACCAGAGAGCGGTCGGCATCGCTGTAAAGCGCCCGGATTTTACCGTTCACCTGGTAGCATTCCCCCTCGCCGTTGCGGTTTTCAGGCCGCATGATGTGGCTGAAAATGCGCTTGAGATGGGCGCCGCTGACATGAAAGCGTTTCATGTAATCCTCGTAAGGGAAGATGGTTCGATAATCCCTGAGCGTCACCACCGGCCCCAGTTCCGGCCCGCGGATGGAACCCGAACCGACCAGCATCACGTCGCACTCACCCATCTCGGCCAGCCCGTCGGCGAAGAGGTTCCCCAGCGCGGTTTCCTCTTCACGCCTGGGGTGGGTCAGCCTGTCGGCCAGCTTGCAGATGATGGCGTTGTATTTGCGGTCAATCTCGCTCTTGAAGGTGTCAATATATTCTTCGAGATGCCTGTCCGGTTCGGCTATCCCCTCGACTATCGGAACAAGCTGCCAGGTGTAGTCCACGATGCTGTTGGTGTCGTCGTCAACCATAATATCGAAGCGTCCAATCTGGTTGGTACCGACGCCGGCCTGGGCTACCAGGATGTTGTTGACCTTAGCCGGCTGCTCCAGAATGGTATGCGAGTGGCCCCCAATTATCAGGTCGACCCCCCACTCCGGGTCCATCATGGCCGCCAGCTGCAGGTCGGATTCATAACCGATATGGGTTAAAACCACGGTCAGGTCGATATCGTCGTTCTTGTAGGCGTTGGTGATGACGCCCACCTCCCGGCTGGCGTCTTCCAGCGTTATGAAGCTGCCCACCAGCGGGTCCTTTTTGATGGCGTCTATCACTTTCTCGGTGATGATGCCGGTAAACAGGATATCGAACCCTGCCTTTTTGATGATGACGTATGGATGCATCAGTCGTTTGTTGTATTTTTTTACGTACAGGTTGGCGTTGACGATGGGGAAATTGGCTACTTTCTCCAGGAACAGCAGGTGCGGCAGCCCGTAATCGAACTCATGGTTACCCAGCGCCACCACGTCCGGCGCCAGGTAATTCATGATTTCCATGGTGGATATGCCCTTGTATTCGGCGTCGATGAGCGAACCCTGCACCATGTCGCCGGCGATGACGTACAGCACATTTTCTTCCTCACGGCGCACTTTGTTGATATAGCCGGAAAGAAGCGCCAATCCGCCGATCATTTTCGTTTCCCCGGCGCACAGTTCGGCCAGAAAATCCCCGTGCATATCGTTGGAGTGCAGAATGGTAAACTTTTTCACGTTCATTTTTGCCTGCTTTCTGAGTTTGCCCAAGTCAAATACTGAGCCGGGAATTTTCCCCGCCGAGGGACTATTATATCACCTGAAGGGGGTGTTGAAACATCACCCGCAGGTGATTTATTCTGAGTAGAATCCCTGTGTGTGGTGTAAATTCCCCGAGTTGAAAAGGGTGGCCGCCGTGTGGTTTCTTGAAAGGGTCAAAGCAAAATACATTCAGGAGGTAACCACGACGATGGCCAAAGACAGGATGACATTAATAGAGCTCTTGCGCAAGTCCGGGAATGAAGGGGATGTAGATTTTCTGAGGGTTTGGTGTCCTTTTTTGACATCACACATCAATAGGACTGCTGGAGGCAATAAATCGTTTTCAGTTATCGTCTTTTTGCAGATATAACAAAATAGAGGTTCAGAGGGTTTTTTCTTTGCCTCAAGGAAGTTTCATCAAAGGGCATTATACCCGCCATCAAAAACCCATGCAACACGAAGCAAGGAGAACCCTAACCAGCCAACACTTGACATCTAGTTTGAAGTATATTACCATATTTTCTGGTTTCTTTGGGAAATTTACAGTAGTTGGGGATGGTTTGCGCCAACAAACTGGTTCTTGAGTGGAGCGAGAATATGGGAGAAGTTGTTTTAAAGCTTGACTGCGAATTAGTGTACGAGCCTGAGCAGGGGATTGAAATCCACTTGAGACACGGAGGGAGTATTTCGAATGAAGTCATAGAACATCTCACCAAAGCGGCGAGAGAACTATTGCAGATAAGATATTCCAACAAGCCCGAGCCGACAGACAAGATCAGGACAAAAATCGAGATAAGCTGAAATATATGCCGAAAGACATTATAGAAAACAAAGCAAAAGCCCAGTATAAAGCCCGAAAGGTTTACGATAAGACGATTTATCGGGCGTTTAAGTTTCACATTGAGCCCGCCAAACAAGCAGGCATCGATTATCAAGAGGCGCTGAAGAAGGCTACTGACGCACGAGCCAAACAAGACGCCGAAGCGATATACAGTGAGGTTTTAATTCAGGCGAAGAAAGTTCGTGACGAGGCTATGGACGAAGCCCAACAAGCTTTCACCGCCGCTTATAAATAAGGTATTGAGATAAGGTATCGAGAATTCTTCCACAGGATTTCATTGAAAAGAGGTACTATCGAGCATGAGTGAGAAGGTTTGGCGGATAAAAACAGAAGGCAATAACCACGTTATCAAATATACGTTTGATACAAGGTGGTGAAATCTTCCTGGATGGAGATTTGATTGACTCGCGAGATTCATTTTATATGGGTGTACTTATGCAAAAGTCTTTAAAAATTGAGGGTAAATCCGCCAAAATTCGGCGCCGTACTTTTTTGAGCATGCACTGGGATTTTGTTTACGACGGAGAAGTACACGTTGGAGAAAGACAAGAACCTGGCGAACGCGAAACAGCCAAATAGAGGGATATAGGAGGTGTAAGATGACTAAGATTAAACTGGAACAAGGGCTTGAACTTGAGCATGAGGAAGGGGGGGAGTACATTCTGAGATTCAAGATGCCGAAGCTTAATGCCTCAGACGTAACAGGTGGACATCTCAAGCAGGCCAAGAATGAGGTCCTTCTTGCTGTGCGCAGCCTCATCGACAAAGCGATTAATGATGAGGGGAAGGAACCTGTTTCATAGGCACGACTATAGAGGATCCGAATTTTAAGAAGCCTACTTTCAAATAAAAATGTCGGCCTGGCGCTCAGTAGCGGCGCTGCGCGGGGGTTGGCTCATATGGGGGTTTCGTGACAAATTCCTCAGTGTATAATAGGCATAGTTAAGTGACGGTTGTTTAAGATTATGAAACTTACTTTTAGACAGAAGGCTTTTCTCAGTAAGGTTCTTGATGCTTATCGAGAGATGCAAGGGCCTATTCATTACAGTCTCGTTGCCGAAAAACTAGGGCTGAGTAACTCTGCTGCCTATGACATGTTCAGGATTCTTGAGCATAAAGGCATGATAACTTTGGAGTATGACACACCGAAAGAGGCTTCAGGGCCTGGCCGATCAAATGTCCGTTTTGTTCCGACCGCTGAAACCATTGAGCTTTTCTCTCACCTGGCAGGAGACATAAGAGAACAAGATGAATGGGAAGATATCAAAACTCGCGTTCTGACTAACTTGAGCAAGGGCGAAGCCGAAGATCACAAAGATATCCTGAACGAATTACTGGACAGGATGCCAGAACCACGCTCGTCACTGGTGGTATGCGCTGAAGCGATGACGGCTCTTCTATTAAACCTCAGAGAGATTAAACAGGAGATGACCAAACAGAGTTCAGTGGATAATATTTTAAAAGCACCCGCGAGCAAACTGCGTATGAGTATACTGGGAGGTCTAATCCTGGGATTATCCTATGCCGACCATAGAGCACCGCGCTTGCTCAGTATTTATCAGGAATACACCGAGAAATACGAAGCGGCATTGCAGGAATTAAACCAGGATAGTTTGTTAAAGCTACACCGGTTTACCTGCGATGTTTGGAATGCGTTAAAAACGCCTGAGCCTTAATTTTTTTTACTTGATATTTTGGTTTCTTTAGGAATTTATTAACAAAGGAGATGGCATGAGCCGAGTTCTGCTCTTTACTGGTAAAGGAGGCGTTGGTAAGACCACAGTAGCCGCAGCAACTGCATTAGCTGCAGCGAAATACGGATACAAGACAGCGGTTATAAGCACAGATGCTGCTCATAGCCTGGGTGATAGTCTGGACTGCAAACTTGGACCGGAGCCGGTTCAGGTCGCCTCAAACCTGTGGGCTCAGGAATCCAATGTACTATACGACACGGAAAAATACTGGGGCACGGTCAAAAAATGGCTGGTAGCTCTTATGGCTTGGCGGGGCGTTGATGAAATTGTCGCTGAAGAAATCGCTGCCCTTCCCGGAATGCAGGAGTTGGCCAATCTGTTATGGGTCTATACCCATGACAAGTCGGGTGACTATGATGTCATCGTGGTTGATTGCGCTCCTACGGGCGAATCGCTCCGGCTTCTCACCTTTCCCGAAGTGATGCAGTGGTGGATTAACAAGCTATTGCCGGTGGGTCGCCGACTTATGCCTGCCACATATCCCATAATACACCGCTTAACCGATATGCCCTTGCCGGATGAACAAATATTCTCAACGATAGATGATCTGTTTCAACAGCTTCAAGGTTTACGTTCTTTGCTTACCGATCCAAAAATTACCACAATCCGCCTCGTCGTGAACGCAGAGAAAATGGTAATCAAGGAAGCCCAGCGTACCTATACCTATCTAAACCTATATGGATACCCCACGGATGCGGTCATCTGTAACCGTCTTATCCCGCAGGATGCCGATGGCAGTTATTGGGAAAAATGGAAAGAGTCTCAGGCTGAATACCTGCGTTTGATTGAAGGAAGTTTCTCCCCTCTTCCTCTCCTCAAGGTGCCGCTTTTGAAAAATGAGGTGGTTGGATTCAAAGCTTTGGAAGAGATTAGGCGGCACCTTTATGGTAAGGATGATCCTACCCGCATCCTTTTTGAGGGGAAAACGATGAGTATCGACCCTGAGGATGGAGGATATGTGCTTAGCATACCGTTACCCTTCGTTACCAAGGGGGATGTGTCCTTAATGCGAAACGGGGATGAACTTGTCGCTACGATAAACAATCAGCGACACAATATCCTCCTTCCGCAAACTCTCCTGGCCTGTGAACTAAAAGGGGCAAAATTGGATGACGGACGGCTTCAGATAAGGTTTGAAAAATCCACAATAGTTGCATAGTAGCTATTTTATAGGGAGAAAAGAAGACTATGGGACTCTTTAGCCGAATGGCTCAACAAGCTTTACAGACTTTAAGTAAAGACGAGCTTGAACAGCTTGTCAATAGTGGCATGGAGAGAATGCTTAGCACCATGACTAAGGAGGAAAAACTGAGTTTTATCCAGAACATGGCCGAAAAAGGAATAGTAAACCTCTTAGCAGGCTTGGATGACGATGATAAAACCAAATTGATGAATTATCTTCTGCCTCAAATTCTTAAACAACTGCCAACAGACAGATTAAATATCCCAGGATGAAATCCGGAAGGACTCGAAATGAATACTATAGAAATGGGTAACAGTATTACTCTGAAAAGGGCACAACTAGTATCTAATATGTTCCATCCTTGGGCTATATTAGTGCCGGTGATAGCTTTGGCGGCTTACCAAACGGCGAACGGGTCTGCTGAATGGGTCAAATGGGCGCTGCTGGCGCTTGTCCCCACCATTGTTTTGCCTCTTACTTACGTGAAAATCAGAGCTATATCACGGGGTGGCCGCACCCGGAAAATCTCTCGCTCCCTTGTCCGCAATGACCCGGATCAACTCTTTATCATGACCGCTCTTTTTGGAGTCCCGTCCACCTTGATTCTCTACTATTTCAACGGACCCAAAAATCTTCTCAGTATCATCCTTGGAGTGACTGCGGTTATGTTTGTGATCTCTCTGGTCAATCTGAAATACCGGGCGAGCTTTCACCTTTCGATGGTTACCAGCATGCTGACCGCGTTGTGGTTTCTCTTCGGTCCGATTTCTCTAATAGCTTCCCTCTTAATAC
>CAZPAL010000057.1:0-8319 GCA_964584525.1 uncultured Dehalococcoidales bacterium
GGATGACGGTTTTCATGAATAAACTAATCAGCGTAGTCACTCAGACGGAATAATCGAGCAGCTTCCACACTTTTCAGCAAGTACAGCCTAACGTGTTGCAGGCTCTTATAACATATTTCAATTCATCTTTTTTAATGTTATCATTCTGTCATAAGGCAATCGGAGTCCGTCGGTGAGGATAATATTATGAATATGCCCCACGGAGATAACGACCAGAATAGGACATCCGCATCCCAACGGGCCAGACTTCCTGCGCGATTCAGGCTGCGTTTTTCAATTTGGGTAAGAATTGTCAGTTTAATCATATTCGTGACGCTGCTGGCCGGCGGTGTCGGCAGCATTCTGCTTCTAAGCAGCAGCCGCAGTTATGAACTCAACGATGAACTCCAAAATAACCTGGAACATGCCAGGCTTGCCGCTGCTTACGCCACGAACTACGTTCAAACAGTCCAGGCACACGTAAAAGTATTTGCTACCCGTCCCGACGTTCGGCAGGCCATTCTCAGTGTCAACCCGAAGCAATTCAATCAAACGCTGGCTGAATTTGTGAATATCCAGACCAAACTGGACAGCTGTGGTCTCTACGACATTTCCGGGGTGCAGATAGCCTTCTACGATGCCAATTCAGCCACTATCGGCCAATCCTTCGCCGACCGCGAATGGTTTCAACAGGCAATCGCCAACGAACAAGCATACCTGGGTTTACCTGTAATGTCCCGGGCCACCGAAAGACCTGTTATCCCTTACGCTGTACCGGTACTTGACGAAGAAGGAGGTATTTGCGGGTTACTGGCCTGCGGTATTTCCCTCGGCCAGTTGTCCGATGCTTTAGTCAATGTTGATCATGGCGGTGATACCCGCACTTTGATACTAGACCTGCGTGAAGGGATGATATTGGCTCATATTGACCCGGATTTCATCATGACCCCGGCTTCAGCCGAAAATGAAGCCGTAAGTCGCCTGCTTTCCGGCGAAACCGGGGCAATCGAAACCGCGAACGCAATTGGGGAACTGGAGATAACCGGGTTCGTTGCCCTGACAGATTTGCCCTGGGGTATCATGCTGGTCACACCCAGCGCATCGGCGCTGGCGATATTCGATACCATGATTCGAAACGTATTGATTGCCTCGGCAATCATCGTCTTGTTCGCTCTTGTTTCAGGCGGGGCACTGGCACTTGGTATCACCCGTCCGTTCAGGCGGCTGGTTCAGGATTCGGATGCGATAGGCCGCGGGAACCTGGACCACAAGATGGCACCGGCCACCAAAGATGAAATAGGCGACCTATCCAATGCCATCGCCGGTATGGCACAAAACCTCAAAAAAACGCTTGTTTCCCGCGATTCACTGGCACAGGAGGTTATCCAGCGGAGACAAGCCGAGGAAAGAGTGATACGGCTGAACCGGATACTGTGCACCATGCGCAATGTTAACCAGCTTATAACCCGTGAAGACGACCCCCAAGCATTGATAACCGGGGCTTGCCGGAACCTGGTAGAAACACATGGTTTTGTAAAATGCTGGATGGCCGCCATAGACACCTTGGGTAATGCAACTACTATAGCTGAGGCAAACTGGGGCAGCACCTTCGAGCCCTTGGCCGAGCAATTGAAGAAAGGCACTCTGCCGCCGTGTATCACTCTGGTTAAAAACCGGGGGCAGGCCGTAACTGTAACCGCAGAGGAGCAGAGTTCGGCTTGCGGCGATTGCTTGCTGAAGACCGAGGGTGATGCTTACGCTTCAATTGCTGCCTCCATGAACTATGAAGGCAAAGTCAAGGGTGTACTGGCCGCTGTACTGCCTCAGGATATGGTTCATGATGACGAAGAAATTGGCCTGTTTCAAGAAATGGCTGATGATATTGCTTTTGCATTGCACAATATTGAGCAAAAAGAAGAAAAAAGACAGGTGGAAAGAGCGCATATTGCTTCTGAAATGCGCTACCGGCGCCTCTTCGAAGCGGCCAAAGACGGTATTTTGATTTTAGACGCCAATACTGGCAGAGTGGACGACGTAAACCCGTATTTACTTGGGCTGCTAGGCTATTCGTACGAACAATTCACGTATAGATATGTCTGGGATATTGGGCCATTCAAAGATATCATAGCTAACAAAGAAAAATTCCTGGAATTGCAAAAGACAGGTTATGTTCATTACGAGAATCTTCCGCTGGAAACTGCCGATGGTAAGCTGATTGCGGTTGAGTTTGTCAGCAATGTCTATGAGGTTGACCACCAGAGGGTTATCCAGTGCAATATTCGGGATATTTCAAAGCGTATTGAAGCCGAGAAGGAAAATCAACGGCTGGCCAGACACCAGGCAACCGTGCTGGCCGCTGTTCCGGACATCATCATGGAGGTAGATAACAATAAAATCTATACATGGGCCAACCAGGCGGGTCTTGATTTTTTCGGCAAGGACGTCATCGGCAAAAAAGCAGCTTATTACTTTGAAGGTGAGCAGGATACGTATCGTTTTGTGCAATCCATTTTCGAAGGCAGGGGTGAGACGGTCTATATTGAAAGCTGGCAACGGCGCAAGGACGGAGAGAAGCGGTTGCTGGGCTGGTGGTGCCGCTCATTAAAGGAAGAAGATGGACGCGTCGTCGGTGCATTATCGGCGGCCCAGGACATCACCGAACACCAGCGGGCAGAGGCAGCTATTGAATCTGCCGCGGAAGAATTGCGCAGCACTTTTGATTCCATTACCGATATGATTTGCATAATTGACAGGGAACACAAAATAAAGCGCGTAAACAGGCATTTTGCGGATGCCGTGAAGACTGCCCCCCAGGAGCTAATCGGCAGGCATTGTTACCGTGTTACCCACGGCACAGACCAACCCTCCCCCTTATGCCCGCATATCAAATGTATGGAAAGCCTGAAAACAGAGGTCGCGGAGTATTACGAACCTAAACTCGACATTTACATCGAGGAAACCGCTTCGCCTTTATTCAGTGCAACCGGGGAAGCCATCGGCGCAGTGCACGTAATGAAAGACATCACCCAGCGCAAGTTGGCGGTGGAGCAAGAGCATCAACTACGCGATAAAGCCGAGATGTCCAGTCGTCTGGCTGCAATAGGTGAGATGGCCGCCGGAATCGCACATGAAATTAATAATCCCCTTACCAGTGTTATCGGCTTCTCTGAACTTCTATTGGATGAAGAGCTGCCACCGGATATCCAGGAGCAGATAAAGATAATCGCCGACAGCAGCAAAAGGGTAAAGGATATAATCAGGCGCATGCTAACCTTCGCCAAACAAAACAAGCCGTCGAAATCCCTGCTCAATATCCACGAGCTGGTAGATAATACACTGGAAATCAGGGGCTATGTGCTGAAGACAGCCAATATTGCAATTGAACGCTACTACGACCCCGATCTTCCCTGGATTTCGGTTGACCCGGGGCAGATGCAGCAGGTATTTCTCAATCTGATTGTAAATGCCGAATATTCCATGAAGAAAGCCAACCGGGCAGGCACCCTGACTATCACCACCGAGAAGAAAGACGGCTATGTCCGCCTTTCCTTCAAGGATACTGGTGAAGGCATGGATCAGAAAACCAAGACCAAGATTTTCCATCCGTTCTTCACTACCAAAGCGGTGAACGAAGGCACGGGGCTGGGACTCAGCCTGTCACACTCCATCATCCAGGAGCACGGCGGCAGCATCGAGGTGGAAAGCCAGCCGGGGCAAGGAGCAACCTTCACCATCACGCTGCCAGTCACACAAACAACGGATGAGGAACCGGCCGAACCTGCAGCCGTAACGCCTGCGTCTGAACAAAAGCTCCAAAAGGCCCGTATCCTGGTGGTGGATGATGAAGAAACGATAAGGCTCCTCTTAAGGACCGTGTTTTCCAAAATCGGGCACGCTGTGGAGACTACCGCCAACGCAGCAGATGCCTTATCCAAACTGGAAAACACTGCTTATGACGCCATACTCTTGGACATCCGCATGCCCGGCATGAATGGTATGGAACTGTATGCCAAAGCCACCGCGAAGCGCCCGGAACTTGTTGGTAAATTCATATTCATCACCGGAGACACTTCGGATACATCCACGAAGGAGTTTCTTGAGCAAAACAAACTGCCCTTCGTCTCCAAGCCGTTCAATATGGAAATAATTCTCGCAAAGATTAACGAATTGCTATAGGCATTTTTACACGTAACGCTGATATGCCTGTAACCAGACAGATTATCCCCAGGTGACGGAAAGAGGCTTTTACGCGGCGATAGATGAGCACAATACCGCCAATAATCAACACCAACAAGCGGGCCAGCAGCCAAAAGCCGAGCTGATAATAGCCTGCTTACCACCCGGCTATGTTCAACCCTTCCCTGACTTCCTCGAGCGCTTTGGATATTCGGGGCGCATCTCCGGGTCAAAAATGGTCTGGTCAATCCCCGCGATGGCCGGGAGGTCATCGGTCAGCGTATCGTAGTACTGGAAGTAATACGCCTGCAGGCATTCACCGGCCGGACATCGAATTGGCGCAGGCGATGGTGGCTGGCATCACCAGATGCAGACGTCATCCCGGCTGCCTTCGAAGCGCTGTAAACAGGAAGTGCACTCGAAAACGACCTTGCTCAGGCACTTGCCGTTTCGTTCTACCTGGGCGACTGTGGCGTTGTGCTGGTCATGGGGGCATCTGGCTACCATCGAATACCGGTATCCCGACTGCGTGTCCACCATGTAAGGCTCACCCTGCAAGAACATGTGGTCCACCCTGGCCTTGTCCTTGAATGGCTTCATCTCACCCTCCTTTACGGTCAATCTCGGGGGATTCAAGCGATATAACCATCGACCGGCTCCATGTTATTCCCCTGCGCATGAGGTGTCAATGGGGTGGGGTTCTTGTCAGAATGCCGTATATTAGAGCCGGGCGTAAAGACCCGAAAATGAGAAACTTTCAACTGCCCATTGACGCTTGAATATATTTGATTGCGACCGGGTCTTACAAATTAATAGCGGCGGATACCGGGTGAAGAAGCTTTTTATCGGCTGCCTGGCAGTGGCTGGTGGCCAAGCGGGAGCGAAATCGGAACCATGCGGACCATGTTCATCCTGGCGGGTATCGATATTTCCCACTACAAGATTTTTGGATAAAGTAAATCCCAGCCACCGATATCTCACGCCTCGATGCCCGTATCGCCGCCGGCATCATACCGCCTTTTATCATTACAGGAGTATGCCTAGCGCTTGGCTCCGCAGTTCTGGCAAAAAGCCCCTGGCCCGGTCTGCCCCGCTCCGCAATTTCGACAATATTGAGATGGAGGCGCGGGGGCCTGTTGTTGCGGGGGGTAATAGGTATTTTGTTGGGGGTTGGGATTATAACCCCACTGGGTGTTGCCGGGCATTTTGGGGTTCGCTCCCCACCGGTTTGGCCCCTGTTGGCTATCGGAAATCAGGAAAAACAGCAGAATCAGGCTTCCGATAAACGGTAGAAAATTGATCAGAAACCACCAGCCGCTACGCCCTGTGTCGTGCAGGCGCCTTACGGTTACCGCAAAAGTGGGGATGGCAGTTAGAAGATAAAAAAGGAATATCAGGATTGGTCCGATGCTCCAGGCTCCGTCGGATGCGTCAAAAGAGAACCCCATACCGAACATCAGCACGAAATATAGAATCATCCAAATCAGCCAGTTCACGACGGTGAATGTCCAGTACTCCCGCCGGCGCGCCCGCCCGCCAAAAGAGGCGAATTTTTTCCAAGGTTCAAAATACCAACTCATTCCAATGTCCCTCCTGGTATCGTTGAAACGATAACTAAAAATGTATTGGCAGGCAGTATACCACACATAAACCGACACCGGGCAGCGCTCCAAAAAGCTTTGTTATGAAGGTTTGGTGATATAAATATAAGGTGGTCACTGCGCTCAACCTTCCTGCCTGCTATAAATCGGGATACAATTTTACCACGCATTCAGGGCAGATGCCGTGCGTGAACTGAGCTTCGGAATGTTCGGAGATATACCGCTCGACTGATTGCCAGTATCCATGGTCGTCCCTGATTTTTTTGCATGATGCGCAGATGGGAATCAACCCGCTGAGGTGCTTAATCTCGAGCATCGCTCTGTTGAGCTCGTCTATCAGCCGGTTTTTTTCAGCATCCGCTTCAGCTTTATGAAGTGCAATCTCCACCCCGATACGCAAATCGGTATCATCGAAAGGCTTGGGAATATATCCGTAGGGCTCGGCTGTTTTAGCCTTCTCCAGGGTTTGAGGGTCAGCGAAAGCGGTAAGAAAAATGACCGGCGTTTTCCAGCGGCGATGGATTTCAGTGGCGGCTTCCGTACCGGAGGTATCGCCTTTCAGTACGATATCCATCATCACCAGGTCAGGCCGGGTTTCTTCCACCAGTTTTACCGCTTCACCCCCTGAGGCAACCACCCCCGCGATGTCATACCCCAAGGCCTGAAGTCGGTGCCTGATATCCAGAGCTACGATTGCTTCATCTTCGACCACCAGTATCCGCGCTTTTCGGGTTTCTGCCATGCTATTCCTCCAGTCCGCCAGTGATGGGGAAGATGACTTTCACTCTGGTACCAACCCCACCTTCCAATTCAACCCGGCCGCCTAACTGGTGCTTGACCAGTGTTTGCACCAGCTCCATTCCCAGGGTCGGACTGGTGGCGGCATTAAAGCCTGCCGGCAGCCCGATGCCGTCATCGGACACAGCCAGTTCCAACTGGTCGCCGCCGGCAGTTTGAATCCGAACGTCAATCCGGCCATGCCTTCCATCCGGAAAGGCGTGCTTGAGCGCGTTGGTTATCAATTCGTTGATGATTAACCCGCATGGGATGGCCAAATCCAGCGGAAGACCGATATCTTCCACCATCAACCTGGTCTCGACGCGGGCCGGGCTCAGATTGTAGGAGTGCATCAGGTGGGTGACCAGTTCTTCCACGTAACTCTGCAGTCTGATACTGGCCAGGTCTGCCGACTGGTATAGTTTGTTGTAAACCAGCGCCATTGAGCGGATGCGTTCTTCGCTTTCTTTAAACATCAGGCGGTCCTGCTCATCTTTTACGTAAGTTGCCTGCATTTTTAACAAAGATGATATGACCTGCATGTTATTTTTTACCCGGTGGTGAATTTCTTTGAGCAATACTTCTTTCTCTGCCAGCGACTCCCTGAGCGCTGCCTCGGCCTTAAGGCGGTCGACCGTTTTCCATACCGAATCCATCAGAAGCGTCAACTGGTGGGTGTCGGCAGTGGTATAATCGGCTTCTTTGTTAGCCACGCCGGCCACCGCTACGATTTTACCCCCGACTATGATGGGTACGGAGAGGAACCTGTGCAAACGAGCGTGTCCGGCAGGATATCCCTTTTTCAGGGGATCGGGAGCAGAAAAATTGTTGACCAGGATTGCCTGCCTTTGCCTCACAACATCTCCCCAGATACCCGTTTTTTCCAACTGATAAACGGTTTGCGGCTCAGAAATAGTGCATTCTTTCATCACTTCCCGGGACCAGGTGTTGAGCACGAATTCCTGCCGGTCTTCATGGTAGTGGTAGATGTATCCGATTTTACTGCCGGTCAACTCGATAGCTTCACCAAGGGCAAAATCAAGCATGTCCTGGACATCCCTGGCCGGGTATTCGGAAATCCTGCGCAGGCTCTCCAGGCGAGCTTCGTTCAAACGGATAATTTCCCGGTTCTCTTTGAGACCGATGATGTCGGTGAGTGAAACGATAACACCCAGGGACAGGTTGTTTTTATCAAAGGCAGAGATATGGGCCAGTACCGGAAGCACCTCCCCGTTCTTGCGTTTCAGGTTCAGTTCGGCGCTGGCATCTTCCCCGGAGGGAATCTTGGAATAAAGCATTCTTCCAGCCTGGTAGTCTTCCTCTGAATAATAGACCATGCGCGTGGGCCGGCCGACCAGTTCTTCTTTACAGTAATCAAGCATCCTCATAAGGGCCTGATTCACATCCGTAAACACCCGGTCAACCACCACCGCAAAACCGATGGAAGTGGTATTGAAAATGGCTTTCAGCTCCATCTCGCTTTTTCTAACCTGCGCGTTCAGCTGTTCCGCATCGTCCAACAGCCTTTTGTTCACCATGGAGACCAGCGAAAAGACGAAAAGCACGACGGTGGCACTCAACATGATAAATACAGTCGTGTCAAAAGCACCGGAGTGGAAAAAATCGTTGTCTATCTCGCCGGTCAATATCACACCCGTCCAACGAACGACGAGAATCGCAAGAATCAGCGCGCCCGCTATTCCTGTATCCGCCAGTATTCTCCGGAACCCGGGATTTTTCTCTCGCCAGATAATCCACATTATGGGCAGCAGCGTGATTATCAACC
>CAZPAL010000058.1:0-4423 GCA_964584525.1 uncultured Dehalococcoidales bacterium
AGGCCGTCAAAATAGAGGACGTGCTGGCAGTGCAGCGCGAACTCACCACCGTGCGCGCTCAGATAGAGCAGATAAAAGGCCACATGCAGTACCTGGAACGCACCAGCGCCGAATCGCTGGTCAGCATCAGCCTGGAACAATCCAAACTAAGCGTCAAATTCACCGCCAGCCGCGCCTCGGTCAAGATGAACGAAGAACTGGTCTTCACGCCCGAGGTTTTCGGCGGTTTTTCACCCTTCAGCTATGAATGGGACTTTGGCGACGGCCAGACCAGTACGCTGGCTCAGCCCTCGCACAAATACGGCCGCGCCGGAACCTACAGCGTCGGCCTGAAAGTGACCGACGACCACGGCAACACCTTCACCGAAACCCGCCAGGACTACATCACCGTTATCCAGAGCGGCTGGAGCGTAGGCGCGGTAGTCAGCGGCACCTGGGGGGCTTTGGTCTGGGTAGGCAGGGCCATAGTCACGGCAGCCATCGGGCTGGCTATCCTCAGCCCGTTGTGGTTGGGGGCGGGGCTGGTCATCTGGCTCATCCGCCGCCGCAAGAAAGCCGCCGCCGGCTAATCGTGTCACCGGAGGCCAGGGGGGAGGGCTAAGCCCTCCCCCCTTTTTATTTGTAGCCTCTACTGGTAAAACGGCCCGTCCGGAGTTCGGGCGGTGCGTTTGCGGAAGAAAAAGGTGAGGATGAAACCGGCGGCGAACCCGCCGATGTGCGCCATGTAGGCCACGCCCCCCTCTTCAGGTGTCAGAATGGAGCCAACACCGCCGAAGAGTTGTAGCAGAATCCACATTCCCAGTACGAACAGTGCCGGCAGCCGGATAATCCAACCCAGCACCAGCACCCTCACCGGCGCCGCCGGGAACATCAGGATATAGGCTCCCAGCACGCCGGCGATGGCCCCCGAGGCTCCCAGGGTGGGAACGGGGGAAGACGGGTCAACCGCCCACTGGGCCAGGGTGGCCGCCAGGCCGCATAACAGGTAGAAAAACAGGAACTTGAGGTGCCCGAAACGGTCTTCCACGTTATCGCCGAAAATCCACAGGTAGAGCATGTTGCCGAGGATGTGCAGCCAGCCGGCATGCAGGAACATGGCGCTGAAAAGGGTGGGGAAGTCCATCAGCGGGTCCGCCATGAAGCGCTGGGGTATGAACGCCCATCGCAGGATGAACTCTTCGCCCAGCGTCAGTTCGGCGGCGAAAAAAGCAAGATTCGCCAGGATGAGGAGGTAAGTGACGAACGGCGTAATCCTGCGTTTGCTGTTGTCGTCACCGATGGGGAACATGGGTCTCTCCTCTTTTCAACCTAGTTGTCCCGCAGGGTATCGGGCTTTCATGATAACACAGCCGGCGTCGCTGATGTCATACTGCATCCGGGCAAAAGCCCTAGCAGCATTCCTCGGACTGGTCTTTCCCGCCCCTGAGCGCGCTCCTGAACATCGCCGCTGCGCAGCCCACCCCGGCGTTTACCTCGATGGCGCCGGCCGGGCAGTTCATGCGGCAGGCGCCGCATTCCATACACGCCTCGTAACGCGCCAGGCGGGCTTTGTGCTGATATTTTTCGAAAACTCCGTGGGGGCAAACGGACCAGCACATCCCGCAGCCGGTGCAGCGGGCGGAGTCGTATTTCAGCGTATTCACCCGGTATGAATCGAACATGGCTTCACTCCAGGATTCTTGTCACGTTCAGCGTGATTATCATCGCCAGCCCGGCCAGGAAAAGAGCCAGTAGGGGGCGCAGATAGGTGTTCATTTCCAGGCGCACGCCGCTCCTGGAGGTGAGGGTGGAAGCGCCGGTGAAATTGAGAGCGATGAAGGCGGTCACCGGCGGCCAAAGCAGCAGGTAGCCGAGCGTGCTGAGGGTAAGCCACCAGGCCGGCCGTTCGGGGTAAGCCCACAGCGCGTTCACCAGCGCCATGCCGAAGGCCGTCAGGCTCCCCAGCAAGAAACCCCTGGTGGTGAAGTCCCGGGTCGGCAGCAGCGGGAAAAGCAGTGGGAACAAAATCACGCCCGAAAGTATGGAGACGGCCGCCGCTACGGCTAACACCCAGCCCCCCAGCAGGTATGCGGCCAACGCGGCTGCCAGCGTTACCAGAAAGTGGTTGACCAGTTCGACCGGGATGAGCGCGGCTCGGTCCGCCAGATTGAAGCTGACCCTGCGCATCCCCCCAGCCGCTTCGCGCCGGCGCAGGTATGCCGGCAGGTCGGCGGCGCGCACCGGCCCGTACTCCACTTTGAAGCCGGTGGCCTTTTTGACTTCGTGAGCGGCCACGCCGGGCGCTCCCAGCTGGGGCAGAATCAGCGTGCGGTGGCTGACCACTTTATCCAAATCAGAGTCTTCCACACGTTCGATGATTTCCTGCGTGCCGAAGGTGCCCTTGCCGGCGGCACACCAGACGTTGATGCCCAGGGTGTTGATGACCAGGATGTAGGCGTCCATCCCCGGCAGCGCCCGGCGCAGTGCATCGAAGCTCAGCGTATAATTGGCGCTGACGAAAACGGGGGAGGCGGGAGAGGGGTTGCCCAGCGCGTACAGCCCGGGGCTGACCTTGTGCTCTCCCCGCCGCCAGCTAAAGCGCGCCAGCAGGTGGTCGAAGCGGTTGGCTGGAGTGATAGCGGATGAAACCGGCCGGATAGAACTCACCCCCGCATTTTACAGCATTGACGGCTTCGATGAAAACCGGCGGCCGGGCTGCACCGGAAACGTTTTCCCCGTTTGTAATATAATACAAGCTCAACGAATAACGCCAAATCTGGAAGCGGCCCGGCGGGGTAGCTTCGTATGGAGAGGGGGACTGGTTTGACTGATAAAGGGATACCTTCGGGCGCGCCCGCCGGGCAGGGGGAAGTGCTGCTACGCACCGTCGGCCTGGGCAAGCGCTTCGAGAAGCTGGAGGCGGTCAGGGATTTGAACCTGGAACTGCGCCGGGGTGAGGTGCTTGGCTTCCTGGGGCCGAACGGCGCCGGCAAGAGCACCACCGTGGGCATGATTCTGGGGCTCATCGCCCCCTCCTCCGGCAGCATCGAACTGTTCGGGGTCAAGCAGGGGCGGGAGCGCTGGACAGCGCTGCGCCGCATCGGCGCCATCGTCGAGGAGCCTTCATTTTATCCCTACCTTTCCGGCTGGGATAACCTGGCGGTGTTAGCCAAATCCATCGGGGGCATCGCCAAAACCAAAATCAGCGAAGTGCTGGAACGGGTCAACCTGGCCGACCGCGCCGGGGACCGTTACGGCCATTATTCGATGGGCATGAAGCAGCGGCTGGGCATTGCCTCCACGCTGCTGCGGGACCCGGAACTGATTATCCTGGACGAGCCGACCAACGGACTGGACCCGGCCGGAACCAAGGAAATCAGGGACCTCATCCCCAAACTGGCGCACGAGAGCCGGGCCATCCTGCTGTGCAGCCACTTGCTGCATGAGGTGGAGATGGTCTGCAACCGTGTAACCATTATTAAAAACGGTGTGGTGGTGGCCAGCGCGCCGGTGCAGGAACTTGTGTCGCGGGGCAATCTTTTACAGATAAAGGTGGAGAACAGCGCGCGGGCGGCGGAAGTGCTGGGGGGCCTGCCCTGGGTGAAATCGCTCAAAACGGAGGGCGATTACCTGCTGGCGGACGTCCCTCGCGACAGCGGCGCGGCCGTCAACCGGGCGTTGGCCGAAAGCGGCCTTTTCGCCTCGGAACTGGTCAACCGCACCACCAGCCTGGAAAGCATCTTCCTGCAACTGACCGGAGGTGAATCCCATGACTAGAAGCACTCCTCTTTCAGGGTTGGGCAGGATGGTGGGAGCGGAGCTTTTCAAACTCCGAAAACGCCTTATGACCAGGGTGCTGCTGGGCGTGCTGGTGGGCATCATCGTGCTCATCAACCTGCTGCTGCTGGCCATTTCCAATGTCACTTTCCCCGGCGGGGGCGATGGGCCTGGTCTGCAAAACCTGCTGGGATTGCCCTCGGCCATACCTTTTTCGCTCTTTATCATATCGTCGTTCGGTTCGGTGCTGATGGTCATCCTGGCGGCCAGTTCAGCAGGCAACGAGTATAACTGGCGCACCATCCGCACCGCCCTCATCTCCAGCGAGAGCCGTTTCAAGTTCCTGAGCGCCAAACTCATCTCGCTGGTGATATTGCTGCTCATCGGCATGGTAATCGGGCTGGCGGCCGGTGTGGTCATGAGCCTCATCACCACCGCCATCGGCGGCTACGCCTTCGACTTCGATTTTGTCACCGGCTCTTACCTGTGGGAGCAATTCCAGCAGTTCTGGCGCACCTTCTACGTCGTCCTGCCCTTCTCCCTGCTGGGGTTCATGATGGCTATCATCGGGCGCTCAGCCATGCCGGGCATCGCCACCGGTATCGGGGTGGGTTTCCTGGAAGCCATCGTCACCCTGTGCGACGCGATGGTTATCTGGGCCAAGCGG
>CAZPAL010000058.1:4433-8038 GCA_964584525.1 uncultured Dehalococcoidales bacterium
GTCACCACCTTCATGCGCCTGGCCGGCGGGTGGATAGCCAGGGTGCCCGACTACCTTCCGGGGGCCAATGTGGATGCGCTGGTGGCGCTCAACAACCTGCCCATGGGATTCGGCGGGGTGCCGGGAGGGGGCTCGGAAAACCTGCCCGACCCGGCGCATGCAGCCGTCGTGCTGGCCGTTTACAGCCTCGCCTTCCTGGTGCTAAGCTATTATCTCTTCGGCAAGCGGGATGTAACCGGGTAGCCGGTTTTAAAGCATGAAACGAGCCCCCGGAGGAAAACCCGGGGGCTCGTTTGTTTCAGAGTGGGACAGTCAATAAATTCTTGGAGAATAACGGGATGTCTGCTATGCTCTGGAAGCCTTTTTTATCAATGCTTTGGTCAAAGCGAAGTCGGTCTCGAGGTTCAACCAGAACCGCGCCGGTATCTCCGGCATTACTTCTTCAAGCTGTAAGGCGGTCTCGGCTGTGATGGCCTTTTTTCCGTTGATGATTTCGTTGACAGTGCCGGGATATCAATTCCGCCCAGTCCGAAATTGCCTACAATTATGTCTTCATAGACATGGAAAGCTTCGAAAGATTTCGTCCTCAAACGTTTACGCAACTGATCGGCGGTTTCAAAGAGTATCAAGACTGAAGCCGGGAGATTTAGCCGCGCACTCACCCCCCCAAAACACGCCGAGCCACCGGGTTCATCACCCGGAGGCTCGTTAAATTTCTGGTGGAGACGGGGGAGGGTCGAACTCCCCGTCCAATGAAGGTAGCCTGGAATATGCTACGGGAGTAGCCAGTAATTTATCTTATCCGCTCGTCCTAAACTGACAAAGTCCGGACGGACCAGCCGGTGTTTTCTTTCGCCGCCATTACCGGCGTGATGGCGTGCGGCACCCCGACTAAGTTGCACCCAATCCCAACCCGCCGGGGTGGGGTCAGGCTGGATGGGCTGGTTTTTTAGCCAGCCAGAACCAATTCAGGTTCGGCAGTTGTTTTTTCGCCATCTGATTTATGAGGGCGATGGCACCTCATCCCGCAATTCCATAACCGACATTCACTGTCGAAACCACGCGTCCCCGTGATTTTGTGAACCCGCTTGCCGGATTCACCTAAACCCTGTTTTTTAAGGTGCGCTCCATCTCCCGGTCGCTGTCGCGGCGGGTGATGGTTTCCCGCTTGTCGTAGAGCTTCTTGCCCCGCCCCAGCCCTATTTCCAGCTTGGCGGTGCTTTCCTTCAGGTAAACCCTGAGCGGCACCAGCGTCAGCCCCTTTTCCGCCACCTTGCCGGACAAAATGCGCAGTTCCTTGCGGTGCACCAGCAGCTTGCGCCGCCGCACCGGGTCGTGCCCCATATAGCTGGCGGCATCGTAGCGGGCGATATGGGCATTCACCAGCCACAACTCGCCGTTTTCCGGCCTGACGTAGGCCTCGCCCAGGCTGACCCGGCTGGCCCTCACCGACTTGATTTCCGAACCGGCCAGCACCATTCCCGCTTCCAGCGTTTCCAGGATTTCGTAGTTGTGGTATGCTTTGCGGTTGGTGGCGATTACCTTGATACTCACTCTTAATTATAGCATAATGACGGCGGCCCGGTAACGAAATCATGCTGAACGAATGGACCCCTTTCGCGCGCCTGGCGCTTGAATACAGCCTGCTGGTTTTCATAAGCGGGGTTGGTGTTTTACAGGCGGCTGCGGCCCATAACGGGCTGCGCGGCCTGCTTTTTTTGCCTTACCAGGCTTTCAACATCCCGCTGCGCATCTGGCCGTCGGGCTATCGGCTGGTGCCCGGCTTTTCCTGGGGCTACCTGCTGGCCGCGGCTTTGATAATCCCCGCCATGGTGGATTTCTTCTTCTGGAACCACCGCAACGCGGTTGGCGTCATCGAAGGCTCGCAGCAGGCGGGTCTGTTCTTCTTTTCCATGCTGTCGGCGGTGGCGTTCACCTTTCTGGCCGGTTCGCTATGGAACCACTGGAGGCTGCGCGGCAATCATACCAGCGCCGAAGGGATTGAGGCTCTGCGTGATATTACCTGGGCCCAGGCTGTCTGGCGCTGGGCGAGGCGGCGGCCGTGAGCTGGGACATCGCTCTCTTCAAGTTCATCAACGGGCTGGTGTTCCGCGTGGCCTGGGTGGACCGTATCTGTGCCGGGCTGGCTGGTGACTACTTCATCATCGTCACCATGTGTCTGATTCTGGTGGCCATGTGGTTCGGCACGCGCCGGCCTGAGGCTCGTGCCAGGAACCAGATGTCCGTGCTGGCGGCCTTGAGCAGCCTGGGCATCGCCAGCGGGCTGGTTTCATTGTCCAACTACCTTTTCGTGGGGGGAGACCTGTGGGCCGGAAGCTGGCTGCATACCGTATTCAACCACCCCCGCCCCTTCGACCCGTCCAGCGGGCTGGATGTCAACATGCTCTTCTATCAACCCACCGACCCGTCTTTCCCCTCCAACCTGGCGGCGGTGGTTTTCGCTGTCGCGCTGGCGGTGTGGCTGCGCAACCGCACCACCGGCACCTGGCTGCTGCTGCTGGCGCTGCTGGCTTCGTTCCTGCGGGTCTACGTGGGCGTCCATTACCCCAGCGATATCCTGGGGGGTGCGGCCCTCGCGCTGCTGGGGGTCGGCATCACCTATTTTCTGTTCTGGCTGCTTTCGCCGCTGCTGCGATCCCTGCTGGGGCTGCTGCGCAAGCTCTTTCTGGCCGGCTGAGGCCGCGGCCGGCGTTCAGGAGTTCAATTCTTCCAGATAAGCACCGAGGCGGGCCAGGTTTTCGGGGCTGCCGGCGGGCTCTCCCTGCGCATCCACCCCCAGCTGCCAGTTGCGTTCCAGCCCCCGGCGGCATTCGGGGCGGTCGAGGCTGAAATGCCAGTCCAGGCAGGGCTGAGGCTTGACCGGGTGGATGGAACACAGGAATTGCCGCCCTTCCTCCCTCAGAAAAGCGCATCTCCCCCGGCGGTGCTGGATGAGGTATTTTCCGGCCACCGGCCAGCGCGGGTCGGCGTATTTTGCGATAAGCCGGAGGCGGCTGATGCCCAGATAGCCGGCGATACGCTCCAGTTCGTGCTCTTCGACCAGCACCTGGAAGCGCGAACAGCAGGTTCCGCAGCGCAGGCAAAAATCCATTTCAAGGCGAATTGTAGCACTTAAAACCCAAAGCGTGTAAAATCCATATATGAAGACAGCAACGACCGCCGCCCGGTGGCTTTTCATTCTGGCCCTGCCGGTGGTGCTCATCACCGCCAGCCTGGGCGTGGCTTTCAACAGCCTGTGGCTTTACCGCTATAGTTTTGAAAAATACGATGTCGGACAGACCACCGGCCTGGAGAATACCGAACTGGAGAAGGCCGCGCGCGGGCTCATCGGCTATTTCAATTCCTCCGCAGAATATATAGACGTCACCGTCATCAAGGACGGCCAGCCGATGACGCTGTTTAATGAGCGCGAAGTCATTCATCTCTACGATGTCAAGGGGCTGGTTTGGCTGGATTACCGGCTGCTGCTTGTTTCAGCCCTCTATTGCGCCGGTTTTGCCCTGTGGGCACTGTCGGCTGGGGGCGGACGCCACCGCTGGCAACTGGCGCTGGGGGCGGCGGGGGGTGGGGGGCTGACGCTGGCG
>CAZPAL010000058.1:8048-8309 GCA_964584525.1 uncultured Dehalococcoidales bacterium
GGGGGGGTGTTTTTTCCCGCCGTTTTTGGCGGGGTTTTGGCGGGGGGGGCTGGGGGGGGGGGGGGGGGGGGCCCTGGGGGGGGGGGGGGGGGGGGGGGGGGGGGGGGGGGGGGGCTGACGCTGGCGATATTAGGGCTGCTGGGTCTCACCATGCTGGTGGATTTCGACGCCATCTTCATCCAGTTCCACCTGCTTAGCTTCTCCAATGATTTCTGGCTGCTGGACCCGGCCACCGATTATCTCATCATGCTCTTCCCGGGC
>CAZPAL010000059.1:0-8226 GCA_964584525.1 uncultured Dehalococcoidales bacterium
CTTTTTCCTCTTCGTTCAGTACCTCGACCGAAAGCCCGAGGCTCTGCAACTCTTTGACCAGTACCTTGAAGGATTCCGGCACTCCCGGAGGCAGCACGTCATCTCCCTTGACGATAGCCTCATAGGTCTTGGACCGGCCGGTGACATCGTCGGACTTGGTGGTCAGTATTTCCTGCAGATTGTGTGCCGCTCCGTATGCCTCCAGCGACCAGACTTCCATTTCTCCGAAGCGCTGGCCGCCGAACTGCGCCTTGCCTCCCAGCGGTTGCTGGGAAATGAGTGAGTAAGGGCCGGTGGCCCGGGCATGAACCTTGTCCTCCACCAGGTGGATGAGCTTGAGCATGTAGATGTTGCCCACCGTCACCGGCTGGTCGAACGGTTCGCCGGTGCGCCCGTCCCGCAGGGTCACCTTGCCGCTGATGGGCGAGGGAATATTATTTTTCTCGGCTGTTTCAGCGGCGATTTTACGCAGTTCGTCGTCGGTCAGCTTGCGGCTGGCCACGCCGTTCTGTTCCAGCCAGATTTTAAGGGCGGCGCGGCGCGCTTCGCCGCGCACCCTGTCGTCGTAGACTTTATCCGCGTCAAAACCGTGCTTTTCCACCCACTGGTGGGCCTTCTCCTTTTCATATGTGGAACGGCCTCCGCTTAAGCCCATGGTGACAGCCCCGGCCTGCTGCCCTATCCAGACACGGGCCAATTCATCCTCGATATCGACATCGGTGGCACCGTCAAAAACGGGGGTCACCGCTTTAAAACCGAGCAACTGGCCGGCCCACCCCAGATGGGTTTCCAGAATCTGGCCCAGGTTCATGCGGGATGGGACGCCGATAGGATTGAGGATGATATCGACCGGCGTGCCGTCAGGCAAGTAGGGCATATCCTCAGCCGGAGCCACGATGGAGATGACGCCCTTGTTGCCGTGGCGCCCGGCCAGCTTGTCTCCCACCGAGATTTTGCGCTTCTGAGCCACCCAGACCTGTACCCATTTGTTGACCCGGACCGGCAGCTCGTCGCCGTCGTCGCGGGAAAAAACACGCACATTGATTACCTTGCCCCATTCCCCGTGCGGCACGCGCAGCGAGGTATCCTTAACCTCGCGCGCCTTCTCGCCGAAGATGGCACGCAGCAGTTTTTCCTCGGCTGAAAGCTCGGTCTCGCCCTTCGGGGTGATTTTGCCCACCAGGATGTCACCGGGCTCAACCTCGGCCCCCACGCGGATTATGCCGTCCTCGTCCAGGTCGCGCCGACTTTCTTCGCCCACGTTGGGGATGTCCCAGGTGATTTCCTCCGGGCCCAGCTTGGTATCGCGGGCTTCCACCTCGTGCTTGGAGATGTGCACTGAGGTGAACTTGTCCTGTTCGACCAGCCGGTCCGAGATGATGATGGCATCCTCGTAATTGAACCCGTTCCAGCTCATGAAGGCGGCCACCACGTTCTGCCCCAGCGCCAGTTCGCCGTGCTCGGTGGCTGAACTGTCCGCCAGCACCTCGTCGGCGGCCACCTGCTGCCCGCCGCGCACGATAGGGCGCTGGTTGATGCAGGTGCCCTGGTTGGTGCGAATGAACTTCTTCAATTCATAAACGTCTTCGGGCTGGCCGTCGTGGCGCTCTACTACAATTTCGGAACTGGTGACCGATTTGACCGTGCCCGCCGCCCGGCTGAACAACACCTGGCCGCTATGCTTGGCGGTTTCGTATTCCATACCGGTAGCCACCAGCGGGGCTTCAGGCAGCACCAGCGGCACCGCCTGGCGCTGCATATTGGCGCCCATCAGAGCGCGGTTGGCATCGTCATGCTCGAGAAAGGGGATGAGCGAAGCCGCCACGCTGAATATCTGTTTGGGCGATACGTCCATGTACTGCGCCTGTTCGCGGGGGATGACCAGATACTGGTCGGCAAAACGGGCCTCGACCTGAATGTCCAGGAATTCCCCGTTCTCGTCGAGGCGGGAGTTAGCCTGGGCGATGTAATACTTGTCTTCGGTGTCGGCCGGCATATACTCGACGTCCATGCCTACGAAGGGCACGACCTTGGCGTCAAAACTGTTCATCCTGGCTAGCTTGGCGGCTATTTCCGGGGTGATAACCTGACCCGCCTGGGCCACCAGCGCGCCCTTGCTGTTCTTGATATCCTCCCTCAGCCTGTGGCCAAGAAGCGCGCTGTCCTTGCTGCCGATTTCATTCAGAACACGGCGGTAGGGAGTTTCGATGAAGCCGTAGCGGTTGATATGCCCGTAGGTAGCCAGCGAGCCGATCAGACCGATATTGGGGCCTTCCGGGGTTTCGATGGGGCAGATACGCCCGTAATGAGAAAAGTGCACGTCGCGCACTTCGAACCCGGCACGGTCGCGGGAAAGGCCGCCCGGACCCATGGCGGAAAGGCGGCGCTTATGAGTCAGTTCGGAAAGCGGGTTGGTTTGGTCCATGAACTGGGAAAGCTGGGAACCTCCAAAAAATTCGCGCACGGCGGAAACCACCGGGCGGATGTTGACCAGCGAAGCGGGCGTCAACGCGTCCATGGCGATGGTGCTCATTCTTTCCCGTGCCACCCGCTCCAGGCGCACCAGTCCCACCCGGAACTGGTTCTGTATCAACTCGCCCACGGTGCGGATGCGCCGGTTGCCCAGGTGGTCGATGTCGTCCGACACATCCAGGCCGTTATTGACCATGACGATGCGGCGCACGATTTCAGCCATGTCCTCGGGAGAAAGGGCGCGCTCGTCGTTTGAAACGCGGGCCAGTCCCAGGCGGCGGTTGAGCTTGTAACGGCCCACCGGGCCCAGGTCGTAATGCTGCTGGTTGAAAAACATATTCTGCACCAGCTTGCGGGCGTTATCCAGGTTGGGCGGGTCGCCCGGGCGCACCTTGCGGTAAATGTCCAGCAGCGCAGTCGGTTCGTCATGAACCCCCGGCTCTTTTTCGATGCTGGTGCGGATATACTGGTGGTCAGGGTCGCTGTCTTCAGCGGCGAACATGCTCAGCAGTTGTTCGTTGTCGGCATAACCGATTGCCCTGAGAAGGGTGGTAATGGGAATCTTGCGTTTGCCGTCGATTTTCACCGAGATAACGTCGCGGTTCGAGGTTTCGAAATCCAGCCAGGCGCCGCGGCTGGGGATGAGGTTGGCCGAGCAGAGCATGCGGCCGCTGACCGGTTCCTCGGCAGTGGTAAAATAGACACCCGGCGAGCGCAAGAGCTGGCTGACGATAACACGCTCGGTGCCGCTGGTAATGAAGGTTCCCTGGGCGGTCATGATGGGTATGTCACCGAAGAAAAGGTCGAAAGGTTCCTTAACTTCCCCGGTACTTTTAACCAAAAGCCGGGCTTTTACATAGAGGGGCATGGAGAAATTCTGGTCGCGTTCGACGCATTCGGTTTCCGAATAACGCGGCTCGCGGAATTCGTAACCCACGAAGCTGAGTTCCAGTTTGTTGCCGGTAAAATCCTTGATGGGCGAAATCTCTTCCAGTAGCTGTTTGATGCCCTCCTCCTGAAACCATCTGAACGAATCGAGCTGGATTTCGATGAGGTTGGGCACGTCCACTACGTGGGAGACGCGGGAATAGGACTTGTGCTGGAGAGGGAGATGGTCGGCTGACGGCGAGGCTGTTTTTTCCAAGGCAATTCCACTCCTTATCATTAGGCGCAAAGAAACGGGACCGGTTTGAATCAAAAGGCAATAGTAAGCGGCGGATAATATGGATGGGTATCAAAATAGATAGAAGGCATAATAACAAAGAGCTATTATACCACTGGTAATAACCCGTGTCAACAAGGGGCGTATATTGTACACATTATGAGCGGGAAAATGCAAGCGCGTGGCGGCACCGCCGTATATTTTCTTTATTTTTACAGGCGCTTTACTTATCCGGAATCACGCCGTTATAATGAGCTTCATTCAAAATAAGATTCAGGATTTGCATATCGTTATCCAGCCCGTAGAGCCCGAATTACCCGCCGTACACCTGGAAGCCGAACTGGCAGCGCTATCCCCCGGGCGCGCGACCATAGTCTCCATCGGGGTTTTCGACGGTGTGCATACCGGGCACCAGGAATTGCTCAGGCGGCTGGTGAAGAAAGCCCGCCTCAGTCAACTTCTGAGTGTAGTTATCACCTTCAGGCAGCATCCCCAGCGCCTGTTCTCGCCAGAAACCCCCCTCAGCCTGATACAGCCGCTGGAAGACCGGGTTGAACTAATCCGCAGCCTGGGAGCGGACATAGTGCTGACGCTGGACTTTGACTCCGAACTGGCGCAGCTGGACGCCCGGTCCTTCACCGCATTGCTCCAACGCCACCTGAACATGCAAGGCTTGGTGCTGGGATGGGACTTCGCCATGGGACGCAGCCGCCAGGGAAGCCTGCAGGCACTGGAGGAACTGGGGAAGCGCTTCGGATTTTCCACCGAAGTAGTGGGTGCGGTTACCCTGGACGGCGAAATCGTATCCAGCACTGCTGTGCGCGGGGCGCTGGCGGCGGGCGACATGCGCAAGGCCAATGCCATGCTCGGCCGGGCCTTCGGCCTGCGCGCGCAAGTCGTAAAGGGCAGCGGACGGGGGCGGGAACTGGGATTCGCCACCGCCAACCTGGAAACGGACGCCTCCCAGGCGCTGCCCGCCGACGGGGTTTATGCCGCGCTGGCAGCAGTCAACGGCAGGCAGTATCAGGCCGCTGTTTTCATCGGCCGCCGGCCTACCTTCAACGGGCTGGAACGCATCATGGAGGTGCACCTGCTGGACTTCGCTGCCGATATTTACGGCTCTGAACTTAAAGTTGATATAATAGAGCGGATGCGCGGCGAGCGGAAATTTGAGAGCGCTACCGCATTGAAGACTCAGATAGCGCAGGATGTTAAACTTATCAGGGAGAGGCTGGCTTCAGCCTGAGTTTATTATGAACAAAAAAATGGAACTCCGGCAAATCCTGAAACGCGGCGTGGCCGAAATAATCGTGGAAAGCGAACTCGTTTCCCGCCTCGAAACCGGTGAGATGTTGCGCCTCAAAGAGGGGTTTGACCCCAGCTCCACCGACATCCACCTGGGGCACATGGTCGGCCTGCGCAAACTTCGTCAGCTTCAGGACCTGGGTCACCAGGTGGTACTGATAGTGGGGGACTGGACGGCCCGGATAGGCGACCCTTCCGGCCGCAGCGCCACCCGCCCCATACTCAGCGCCGAGCAGGTCAAGGCCAACGCCGAAACTTACATGCAGCAATTCTTCAAGGTGGTTGATAAATCCCGCACCGAGGTGCGCTGGCAGAGCGAATGGTTCGGCAATTTCGGCCTGGAGGACGTGCTGCGCCTGACTTCGCGCTTCACTATCGCCCAGTTCCTGGCGCGTGACGATTTCAAGAAACGCTTCGCCGCCGATAAGCCAATAACGCTTACCGAATTCATGTACCCGCTAATGCAGGCCTACGATTCGGTGGCCATCCGCTCCGATGTCGAATTCGGCGGCATAGACCAGAAATTCAACCTGCTGGTGGGGCGCGAACTGCAGGGTATGGTGGGGCAGCGGCCGCAGCAAATCCTGATGACACCACTGCTGGTAGGCACCGACGGCGTACACAAGATGAGCAAGAGCCTGGGCAATTATATCGGCGTGGCCGAATCCCCGGAGCAGATTTTCGGCAAAGTCATGTCCGTGCCGGATAACCTGATTATGGATTATTTCGAACTGGTGACGGACGCGCCGGACGCCGAAGTGGCTGAAATGCGCCGCGAGATGGAAGAAGGCTGCGTCAACCCCATGCTGCTCAAGAAGCGGCTGGCGGGTGAGATTATCACCCAGTTACATGACCGGGCGGCGGCCGATGAGGCCGAAGCCCATTTCCGGCGCGTGGTTCAGGAGAGGGAACTCCCGGACGAGATTCCCGAACACCACGTCACTCCGGGGATAACCTCCCTGCCCCAAATCATGGTAGAGACCGGGCTGGCTAAAAGCATGGGCGAAGCACGCCGGTTGATAAGCCAGGGCGGGGTGGAACTGGATGGCGTCAAGGTTTGTGATTTAAACCCGACCATCGAACCCGGCAGTGTGCTTAAAGCGGGCAAACGCCGTTTCGTGCGGCTGGTTTGCCCGTAACCACCCTTCACTCTATTACCGACGGCTTTCCCGGTAAACGTTCTTTTCCAACGTTGACAGGCACAGTATAATAAGTTGTCTTTTAAAGGAGGAATGCCATTGTCGGTCTGGTCAGTAATACTGAATGTGACATTATTGATCTCGGGAACGTTGTTGTTATGCGGAATATCTTTCCTGGTCACCCAGGACGCCGTTCATAGGGGCTTCTCCCAGGCACAGGTATACTGGCTGAGAGTGGCGGGAGTGATTTTCTTTCCTGTCGGATTGATTTTATATCTGGTTTTCAGGCCATCCGCAAGAACCTCCGCCTAACCTGCGAAAAGCCCGACTGACGGGCGTACCCCCCTCCCACCCCACAAACCATCCCCCCTTTCCGGTTGTCCTGAAAGGCTCAATTAGGCTATAATCGTGAGCTTAACAGAGTGAATAAACAAGGAGCGACGCCATGACCAACCTCAGGATACCCGGACCCACCCCCTGCCCGCCGGAAGTGCTGGCCGCCATGGGGCGACAGATGATAAACCACCGCGGCAGCGAATTCACCCAGACGCTGACCGAGGTAACCGCCAAACTCAAGAAACTGTTTCTTACGCAGAACGACTTATACGTGCTCACCGGTTCCGGTACCGGCGGCCTGGAAGCGGCTGCGGTCAACATGCTCTCGCCCGGCGACCATGTGCTGGGCGTTTCCATCGGCGTTTTTGGCGACCGCTTCGCCACCATCGCCAGGACCTTCGGCGCGGAAGTGACCCATCTCAAATTCCCCTGGGGCAAGGCCGCGGACGTCAGCGCCATCACGGCGGCGCTGGACAAAGACCCGGCCATCAAAGCGGTGCTGGTAACGCATAACGAGACCTCAACCGGCGTGACCAACGACCTGGGCGCCATCGCCAGGGCTATCCGCCCGTACAACAAACTATTCATCGTGGATGCCATCAGCAGCCTGGGTTCCATCGAGTTCCCGGTGGATGAATGGGGCGTAGACGTGGTAATCACCGGCTCGCAGAAGAGCTGGATGGTTCCTCCGGGGCTGGCCATGGTATCCATCAGCCCCAGGGCCTGGGAAGCCTACGCCAACGCTAAAATGCCGCGTTTCTACTGGGATTTCGGCAAGTGCAAAAAATACCTGGAAAAACCGGGGCAAACCCCCTGGACGCCAGCCGTTTCGGTAGTGCTGGCTCTCAACGTGGCGCTCGATATGATGCTGGCCGAGGGGCTGGATAACATCATCGCCCGTCATAAACGGCTGGGGCAGATGACCCGCGACGGAATTAAGGAACTGGGCCTCAAGCTTTTCCCCGAGGAATCCCACGCCTCCAATACCGTCACCGCCATCCTGGCCGCCGAGGGGCTGGACGCCAAGAAGCTGGGAAAAATCATGCGCGAGCAGTACGACACCATCATTTCCGGCGGGCAGATGGAACTCGAAGGCAAGATTTTCCGCATCGGCCACCTAGGGTGGGTCAGCGAAACGGACATTCAAGCGGTGCTCGACAATCTACGCCTGGCCTTGCCGGCGGCCGGTTTCAGGAGCGCCTGAATGAAAATGAATGTGCTGGTCGCCGACCCCCTGGCTGAAGAAGGCATAGCGCTTCTAAGCCAGCACGCCAACGTGGACGTTAAAACCAAACTCAAGCCCGAGGAACTCAAGGCCATCATCGGCAATTACGAAGCCGTGGTGGTGCGCAGCCAGACACGCATCACCGCCGATATCATCGAAGCCGGGCAGAAACTGGTGGTCATCGGCCGGGCGGGAGTGGGCGTGGACAATATCGACACCCAGGCCGCCACCCGGCGCGGCATCATCGTGGTCAACGCCCCCACCGGCAACACCATCTCCGCCGCGGAACACACCATCGCCCTGATGATGTCGCTGGCGCGCAATATCCCCCAGGCCAACTCCTCGCTGAAATCCTGCCAGTGGAAACGCAACGAATTCATGGGTTGCGAGGTGCGCGGCAAGACACTGGGGCTGATAGGGCTGGGCAACGTGGGCAGCGAGGTAGCCCGCCGCGCCCACGGGCTGGAGATGAAACTTATCGGTTACGACCCGTTTGTGACCGCCGACAAGGCTGAGAATCTGCATGTGGAAATAAAGACCCTGGACGAGATTTACCGCCAGGCGGATTTTATCACCCTGCATGTGCC
>CAZPAL010000060.1:0-6093 GCA_964584525.1 uncultured Dehalococcoidales bacterium
GGAGTCAGCGAATCCGTGTTGAACGAAGCCCGCCAGCACCATGAGGCAGCCCACATTTACTGGGAGTGGTGGACGGCGGAAAACAGCTACGGTTTCCACAACCCGGACATGGCCAGGGAATCGCTGGCGCTCTCGGTGGAGGCTTCCAAAACCGGCATCGCCGTACTTGAAGCGGCTATGCGCTAACCAACGCCCAATGACATACCAAACCCCCGCAGACAGAGTTCTGCGGGGGTTTTTCTTCTCTAAAAATGCCTATTCAAGCAACCCCAGGGAGGGAATCCCGTTGAACGGCAGCCCCAGCTGTTGTATGAGCTGCCCGGCGTTACGCGGCGCGTAAGCCCGCCAGTGGTTATTGAAAAACACCATGGTACGTTCAGCCTGCCGGTTGGCTGTTTTTACCCCCTCCGCCAGTTCGCGTATCTCGTCGCCGGAGTAAAGATAACGGTAGCGCGTTTCCGAATTTCCGCTCCACCAGTCCCCGGCATTGCGGCCGTGAAAACGGAAATATGCCAGGCCGGAGGTGAGTGGGGTACCGGCGGAGATTGAAAATTCGAACTTGGGTTCATCGATGCGCACCCAGGCGGCATTCCGCCCGGCCAGCAGTTCCGCCGTGCCCGGGTCGTCGCTCCAGCTTTTATGCCTGAGTTCCACCGCCAGCCGGCAATCACCGAAAGCCTGCATGACCGCCCGCAGCAGGCGCCGGTTGCGGTTGTCGTTTACGAACCCCGGGGGAAACTGCGCCAGCAAGGCGCCCAGTTTATTCTGCGCTATCAGCGGCCCCAGGCAGTTGCGGAAAAGGTCGACATCCGCAGCCGAGATGGCGGCGACCTGTCCGGTAGCTTCCTCGTACATCCTGGGATGGGTAAATTTTTGCCATAATTTAACCGCGAAAAGGAACCCGGCGGGGGTTTCGCGCGCCCAGGCGGCGGTGGTGTCCGGCCCCGGCGGGCGGTAAAAGGAACTGTTTACCTCCACCGTGTTGAAAATGCCGCTGTAATAGGCCAGTTCGTCCCGGGTGCCGGGGGGATAAAAATGCCCCTTCCAGGTGCCTTCGCCCCTGGGGTAAGACCATCCGGAGGTTCCAACCATAAGTTCGTTCACGGCTCATCTATATTAGCAGAGCCGGCACCGGATAAAAACAGCCCGGCCCTTTTCCCCTTGACAACGAACATATGTTCTAATATAGTTAGTATTTATCGCCAGGACAAACTGATTATGAGACTTATGTGCATACTTTTGCCCCATTTCCCCCTGCGGTGCGAAATGCTGAGGCACCCCGGGCTGGAAGAACGCGCGGTGGTGGTGACCCGCGCCGTAGGTTACCAGCGGCTGGTGCTGGATTACTCGCCGGGGCTGTCCGGCCTGGAACGGGACATGCCTCTGCAGCAGGCCCTGTCCCTGAACGGGGAAATGGAGGTCCTGCACGCCGATGTGCAGCATTACCGGCAGGTCTTCGACGGCATATTGGACGCGCTGGAACTCAAGAGCCCGCTGGTGGAAGGCGTCGAGCCGGAGGAAATCTACCTGGGGCTGGACGGGCTGCAATCCATCTACGCCGGTGACGAAATACTGGCCAAATCGGTGCGCGAGGTCCTGCCCACTGTTTTTGACGCCCGCCTGGGCATGGCCGCCGGCAAATTCCCGGCCTACGCAGCCGCCCTCTACAGCCCACCCGGCGGCTATAAGTCCCTCAGCGGAGACATTTCCGCGTTCCTAGAAAATCTCTCCTGCGACCTGCTGCCGGTTTCAGCCAAAAGCCGGGAGCGGCTGCATACCTTTGGGCTGCATACACTGGGCCGTCTGGCGGCCATGCCGCAGGCGCATCTCGAAGCCCAGTTCGGCCCCGAAGGCCGGGTTATAAGGCAACTGGCCGGCGGAGCCGACGACACGCCGCTGTATCCCCGCCTGAGCCAGGAAATCATCGAGGAAAGTACCATCCTGCCCGCGGCCACAACCTCACTGGACATCATCATCATGTCGCTGGAGAACATCCTGACCAGGGCTCTGGCCCGGCTGAACGGCCAGGGCATGGGCATCCAGAGCATCAACCTCTGGACGCGCAGCTGGATGGGGGAACACTGGGAACAGGACGTGCGTTTCAAAGAGCCGGCCATGCGCCCCGGGGAAGCCCTGTCCCGCATCCGGCAGATGATTGAGAACAGCCCCCAGCCCGGCCCGGTGGAGCAATTAGGCATGCGCATCACCGCCGCCAGCCGCCCCACGGGGCGGCAGAAGAGCCTGCTGGCGGCGGTCAGGGCGCGGGAGCACCTGCTGGACGAAATCAAACAGCTCGAAATGCGCCTGGGCGCTCCCCAGCTATTCCAGGTAAGGGAGGTGGAGCCGTGGTCGAGGATACCCGAAAGACGTTATGCCCTGGCGCCTTTAAGCCGCTGAACACCCCGGAACAACTGGCGGTGGTGGAAAACCGCGGCCTGCCCTCGGCCCTGAAGGGCAAACAGCGGCAGGGCGTGGCCGCCATACTGGATAGCTGGAGGATTGACGACGAGTGGTGGCGCAACGAGCCGCTGTCGCGTATTTATTTTGAAATCATACTGGATTCCGGCCAGCGGCTGGTGATTTTCAAGGACCTGCGCCTGGAGCGCTGGTACCGGCAGATATATTGAGCAATGCTATGCATTACGCCGAGCTTCACTGCCACAGCTATTACTCCTTTCACGACGGGGCTTCTTCGCTGGAGGAACTGCTGCTCCAGGCCAAAGAGCTGGGCTACCGCGCCCTGGCCGTAACCGACCATGACAACCTGTGCGGCGCGATGCGCCTTTCCCGGCTGGCAGCCTCCCTGGACATGCAGGGCATTATAGGGGCCGAAATCACCCTGCGGGGCGGTTATCACCTGACCCTGCTGGCCGAAACCAGCGAAGGGTACCGCAACCTGTGCCGGCTCATCACCGCCGCGCACGAGGCGGGGGAGCGCAGGCAGCCGGAACTGCCACCCGAACTCCTGCCGGAGCACGCACGAGGGCTGATTGCCCTGTCGGGCTGCCCGCGCGGAGAACTGGCGAGGCTGCTGGCGGCGGAACGAACAGGTGAAGCGCACGCGCTTATCCGCCAATACACGGACTGGTTCGGCAGCCGCAATTATTATCTTGAACTGCAGCACAACCTGGTGAGCGGCGACACGCTGCGCAACAGGCGCCTGCTGGAGGCGGCAGCGGAAACCGGGGCCAGGGTGGCGGCCACCGGCAACGTCCATTATCATACCCGCCGGCGGCACAAACTACAGGATTGCCTGGTGGCGATTAAACACTGCAAGAGTCTGGAAGAAAGCCACCGGGAACGCCGCCCCAATTCCGAATTTTATCTCAGGCCGCCGGCGCTGCTGGAGACCATTTTCAGTGAATGCCCCACCGCCCTGAACGCCACCACCGAAATCGCCGGCAGGTGCGTTTTCGACCTGACGGCGGGGCTGAGCTACACCTTGCCGGACTACCACGCGCCGGGCGGCATAGCGCCCGAAATCTACCTGGAAAAACTGTGCTACGAGGCGGCCGCCCGGCGTTATCCCGCCGTCACGGATGAAATCAGGCACAGGCTGGAGCAGGAATTCCGGCTGGTGAGCAGGTTCAACCTGGCCGGTTTCCTGCTGCTTTACCACGACGTGATAAAGCTGGGGCGCGAGGTGATGGTTGACCAGGGGCTGGCAGACCCATCCCTGCCCCTGGAGGAAAACCCGCCCGGCAGGGGCCGCGGTTCCTCGGTATCCCTGCTGATAGGCTATCTCATCGGGCTTTCGCACATAGACCCGCTGAAGTACAAGCTTTCGCTGGAACGCTTCCTGCCCGATGACGCCCTGACCAATGTGCCGGATATCGACCTGGATTTCCCGCGCAGCATCCGCGAGGAGCTTATCCTCCGGACGCACCGCAAATGGGGCTGGCGGCATGCCTGCCTGACCGGCACCATCGCCACCTACCAGATCAAGGGCGCCGTCCGGGACCTGGGCAAAGCCCTCAACCTGCCCCCGGAAGAGGTGGACCAACTGGCCAAACAGGTAGGCTGGGGCAGCGCCCGCGCGCTGGCCGAACAGATGCAAAAATCACCGGCCTTCAAAAACCGCATAGACCAGCCGGTCTGGCGGGACCTGGTCGAACTGGCTTTCGACCTGGACGGCTTCCCCAAGTACATGGGGCAGCATCCGGGCGGCATGATTATCTCCTCCACCCCCCTCAGCGACATCGTCCCCATTCAGCGCGGCGCTATCGAAGGGCGTTATGTCTGCCAGTGGGACAAGGACAGCATCGACGACGCCGGGCTGGTCAAGATAGATTTCCTGGCCCTGGGCGCACTTTCCCAGATGCAGGAGGCGGTGGAACTGGTCAAGGCCAGAACCGGAGAGCGCATCGATATGTCGCGCATAGATTTTGAAGACAGGGCTGTCTATGACATGCTCTGCCGGGGAGACACCATCGGCATCTTCCAGGTGGAATCGGCGGCCCAGATACAGACTATCACCCGCCTCAAGCCGCGCAACCTGCTGGATATGGCACACGAAGTGGGTGCGGTCAGGCCCGGGGTGGGCGTCAGTGGCGGCGTGCAGGAATATCTGGCGCGGCGCAGCGGCAAAAAGCCGGTGGCCTACGACCACCCACTGGAAAAACGCGCGCTGGAGCGCACGCTGGGCGTGGTGCTCTTCCAGGACCAGGTTAACCAGCTGGCCATCGACGTGGCCGGCTTCAGCCCGGGAAAGGCCGACCAGATGCGCCGCGCCTTCGGCCGTAAACACAACCGCGAGCTTATCCTGCGCCTGCACCGGGAGTTTGCCGAAGGGGCGCTGGCCAGGGGAGTGAACGCGGAAGCCGCCGAGCGCGTCTTCCACAAGTTCAACGGTCTTTATATGTTTCCCGAGTCGCACGCCTTCGCCTTCGGCGTCACGGCCTACCAGGCGTCCTGGCTCAAACTGCGCCATCCCCTGGAGTTTTTCACGGCCATCTTCAACCAGCAGCCGATGGGCTTTTATAACCTGGAAACACTCAAGGAGGACGCCCGCCGGCATGGCATCAGCGTGCTCAACCCCGACATCAACCTCAGCCGGGCGCTGTCCGTCATCGAGGCTGGCGCGCTGCGCCTGGGGCTGCTGCACGTGGCCGGCCTGGGAGGCGTCTCGGCGCGTGCCGTCGAGCATGAAAGAGAAGCCCGGGGCAGCTTCAAGAACCTGGCTGAATTCCTGGAACGCAGCGACATCCTGGAAGAGGCCGCCTTCAACCTGGCTGACGCCGGGGCTTTCGACTCCCTGGAGTCCAACCGCCGTAGGGTCAAGTGGGAAATCGGGCTGAGGTACCGTCCGGTCAACCGCCAGTTGTCGCTGGCGCTGCCGGTGGAACAGGATATGGCCGACCTGGCCGCCCCCGGCGAATGGGAACTGATGCAGGCGGAATACAACACCCTCGGCCTGTTCCCCTCCGGCCACATCATGGCCAGGCTGCGCACCCGCTTCCAGGGGGAGGTCATCTGCAGCCGGGACATCGAAAAACTGAAAGACGGGGCAAGCGTGACCACCGCCGGCATGGTCATCAGGCGCCAGCGGCCACGCGGAAAGGTGGTGTTCATCACCCTGGAGGACGAATTCGGGCACATCCCCCTCATGGTCTTCCCGCAGGTTTACGACAGGTATGAGCCTGACTTCAAATCCGGCTTCCTGATGGTGAAGGGGCGGCTCTCGCGGCGGGAGGGGGCGCATAATATCGTGGTGAGCCGGGTGCACCCGTTTGCGGCGCTGGAAAAGACGCTTTCAAGCAAGGACTGGCGATAGCCTCAGCCAACCAGCCTCACCACCCCCTCTCCGCAATTACCGCAAATCACGGCCGCCCTGCTCCAGATGCTTCGGCCACCCTTTGTGGCCTCCAGCATGACACGGGGGCGTATTAACGTGTCCATCCTGGAGTGCGTGAAGAACGCACGAAGGATCCGTGGCGGGGCGCCACCCTCTTCCGCTTGACCTCCGCATACAAGCCTGTCATAATGGTTTAGCGACTACGCATATGTTAAGAGGTGTAATATGGCGGCCAAAAATATAGACAGGTGCGAAACATGGGCGGTGGACGCAGAAAAAGTAGGCGCCACCAGGAAGCG
>CAZPAL010000060.1:6103-8206 GCA_964584525.1 uncultured Dehalococcoidales bacterium
ACCCACAGTTCCTGGTCGGTGAGGCTGTGCAGGATATTGGCCCGGTTGGGAAGCGCCTGCCCACCGACCGCGTTTTTGCCATCCTGGCTGAAACCTTCGGCGCGCTGGCGGATTCCAACCGGGCCAAAATCCTGCACAGCCTCACCGACCAGGAACTGTGCGTTTGCGACATCGCCTGCGTGGTGGGAATCTCGGAATCGGCCATATCGCAGCACCTGCGCATACTGCGCACGCTGCGCCTGGTCAAGCAGCGCAAGGCCGGGCGCATGATGTATTACTCGCTGAGCGACGACCACATCCGCCAGCTCCTTGACGTCTGCCTGGAGCACACCCGGCACCCCTAGCCGTATTAACTGGGAGCCAAGATGATAAAGGAACAAAATTACTCCAGCGAAGGCATGGGCGCCGGTTCCGCCGCCTCCATCTCGCTGTACGTTGAAGGCCTGGACTGCGCCGACGAAACCGCTCTCATCCGGCAGAAATTCAAAAGCCTGGCAGGCATCGTGGATTTCGAAGTCAATCTGGCTGCCCAGAAGCTGGAGGTGGCTTACGACCCCTCCCGCCTCTCGTCCCAGGATATCATCAAGTCTATCGCCGCCACCGGCATGAAAGCCCGCCTGGCGCGCCCGGTGGTTAAAAGCCGGGGCTGGCGGCATGACTTCCGCGTCAAACTCATCGCGGCGTCTGGAGTGCTGCTGCTGACCGCCTTCACTCTGGAGCGGCTGGGGCTGGAGCATAATTTCGCCCGCCTGATTTACTCCGCCTCGATGGTTGCCGGGGGCTACTATCCGCTAAAGATGGCGCTGGCCGGGCTGCGCTCACGAACTCTCAACATCTACACTCTGCTGGTGACGGCCGCTGTCGGCGCCGTCCTGCTGGGCTACTGGGACGAAGCGGCTGTCCTGGTCTTCGTCTACACCTGGGGCGCGGTGATGGAAACCTATGCCACTGAAAAGGCACGCGGCTCCCTTCGGCTGCTGATGCAGCTCGTGCCGCGGGAGGCGCTGGTAAGGCGCGGCGGGCAGGAACTGACTGTCCCTGCGGATGAGGTGGCGGTGGGGGAGACGGTAATTATCCGGCCGGGTGAGAAGGTGCCGCTGGACGGGGTAGTCACAGCCGGTTCTTCGGCGCTGGACCAGTCCTCCATCACCGGCGAATCCATACCGGTGAGCCGGTCAAACGGTGAAGCGGTGTTCGCCGGCAGCATCAACCAGCGCGGTTCGCTGGAAATAACCGCCAGCAAGCTGTCGAAAGACACCACGCTGGCCCGCATTATCCACTCCGTGGAGAGGTCGGAAGCCAAAAAATCCAGTTACCAGCAATTTGCCGAGCGCTTCGGCCGCATTTACACCCCTTCTATGTTCGTGCTGGCGCTGCTGGTGGCATTCATTCCCTGGCTGCTGGGGCAGCCCGCCGCCCCCTGGTTCTACCGCGCGCTGGTGATGCTGGTGGTTTCCTGCTCCTGCGGGCTGGTGCTGTCGGTGCCCATCGCCGTGCTGGCTTCCGTCAGCGCCGCGGCCAGAAAGGGCGTACTCATCAAAGGCGGGGCCGACCTCGAAGCCGCCAGCCGCATTGAAGCGGTGGTTTTCGATAAAACCGGAACACTGACCCTGGGATTGCCCGAGGTGACCGATATCGTGCCCCTGTCCGGCTCCAGTTCAGATTTGCTGGCGCTGGCCGCTTCGGTGGAATCGCGCTCCGAACATCCGCTGGCGGAGGCTGTCCTGCGCCGGGCGCGGCAGGAAAACGTGACTATAAAAGCGTTAACTGATTTCGAAGCCCTGCCCGGGCTGGGGGCCAGGGGCTCGATAAACGACGAATACTTTTACGTCTGCAGCCGGGCGCTCTGCCGAAAGCTGTCTATCCCTCTGGGGACGGCGGAGCAGGAGCTCGCCCGGCTGGAAGCGGAAGGCAAGACCGTGCTGCTGGTGGCGGAGCAGGGCCGGGTGCTGGGGTTGATAGCTGCGGAGGACCGGGTAAGGCCCGGCGCCAGGGAAGCTGTGGCTGAACTCAGAAAAGCCGGCGTCAGGCATATCGTGATGCTGACCGGCGACAACCAGAAAACGGCAAGCCGTATCGCCTCGGAGACCGGCATAGACGAAT
>CAZPAL010000061.1:0-8163 GCA_964584525.1 uncultured Dehalococcoidales bacterium
ATAGCAGCAGGCGCCGGTCATGTTGCAGGCGGAGGACCACAGCCACCCGGGCCAGGACCTCCCGGGGTTCGAAGGGGGGGAGCAGAAATTCATCCGCCCCCGCCTCCAGGGCCCAGGCGGCGGCCGTAGCGGAGAACTCGGTGAGCCCCACGATGATGGGTAGGTCCCAGGTGGTATCAGCGGCTTTGAGGCGGCGAATCAGCGGCTGTACCTCACCGGCCTCTTCCAGGAGCACCAATAGATTGGGGGACCGGGCCTGGAGTTCGGCGGCCAACTGGTCCCAGCCGCAGCGACCCACCTCATAGGGGACCCGGGCCAGGATGTCGGCCACTCGCCGGCTGGTCTCGGTTTCAGGGCCAACGATGAGAACGTAAGCGTCCGGCAATAAAACTCTCCTTATAACCTGCCCCTGAGCCGGGCATGACGATTTCCACGGCTTCTTCCGTCAGGCCTCACATCACCCTGAAAAAATCTCTCGTCCTCACCCCTTACCGGCCCCAGGCCGTTGCATAACTCCGGCTCCTGACCTCCTGCGTCCTGTCCGGGTTTACCATAAGAGCATTGTTTTTGGTGAACTCAGCCCGGTACAGACTTAAAATAATCCAACCGCCCTCCCGGAACCGTAAAATCCCCAGGCCCCACCTCCTGATAGACATTGTCCATGGATTGAAAGGATTTGGCAAGGGCGATTTTTTATTGACAAAAGCGAGAGGCCGGGATAAACAAAACACCTGGGAGGCGGGGTAGCTCAGCCGGTAGAGCAGCGGACTGAAAATCCGCGTGTCCCCAGTTCGATTCTGGGCCTCGGCACCATTAGCCCTTTTCCAAATGGATATACTTGAGCCGAAGTGGCGGAATAGGCAGACGCGACAGTCTCAAAAACTGTTGGGGGGCGACCCTCATGTCGGTTCGATCCCGACCTTCGGCACCAGGACTTGCTGCCGAGTTGTGTAGCGGTAGCACGAAGGACTTTGAATCCTTTTGCCCAGGTTCGAATCCTGGCTCGGCAAGATTGATGCGTTCCCCGATAGCTCAACGGTAGAGCGGGCGGCTGTTAACCGCTAGGTTCTAGGTTCGAATCCTAGTCGGGGAGCCAGATAATGCTCTACCCGAACCTCTTTGAAACTTGCTTTTTTATTTCCGCTTTTTCATATCCCCATTCATGATGCTATAATTAAACCTGGCTGTAAGCGAAAAACCGTTCGCACACGGCTTTTATGCTGATTATCACAACCATGACAGCTAATAAAGGAGCGGTATGGACACTGATGTCTTGCTTGAGATAGAAGACCTGGTGGTAAGCGTGGATGGGCGCGAGATACTGCATGGGTTGAATCTGAAGCTCAACCCAGGTGAAACCGCCGTCATCTTCGGTCCCAACGGGGGCGGCAAAACCACGCTGTTGATGAGCATCATGGGGTTTCCGCGCTATAAAGTGACACGCGGCCGTATCTATTTCAAAAACCAGGATATCACCCTGATGCCGCTGGACGAACGGGCCCGACTGGGTATCGGCATCTCTTTTCAGCGCCCGCCGGTGGTACGGGGGGTGAAAACCAGGGATATGGTCAAGGCCTGCCTCAAGAACCCGGATGGAGATGAAATCGTTAAAGACCTAGCCGCGAAGTCCAACCTTACTACATTTTTAGACAGAGATATCAACCACGGCTTCTCCGGCGGTGAAATCAAGCGCTCCGAGATGATGCAGCTTTTAGCTCAGAACCCGGACCTTTCTCTGCTCGATGAACCCGAGTCCGGCGTGGACCTTGAAAATATCTCACTTATCGGGCAGCTCATCAACGAAGTGCTGGGTAAAAGCCATCCCATCAAAGACCGCAAGCGCAGCGGGCTTATCATCTCTCATACGGGACACATCCTGGATTATGTCAACGCCCGTACCGGCTACGTACTGTGCGGAGGGCAGATAATCTGCGAAGGAGACCCCCGCGATATCCTCAATAACATCAAGGAAAAGGGTTACCAGGAGTGTGTCGTATGTCTGAAGAAGTAAAAATCAGGCGCGAAAAAGCCGAGGCGGCGCAATCTAAAAAAGCCGCCTTCGGTGACGATATCAACCTTTCCAGCTATGAAACCAGGGCCGCTTCGCCACCCTCCCAGATAAAACCTGCTGATATTCCATCCAGGGACCGCGACAAGATACTGGAAACAGGGGTGATGCTGGAAGACACCAGCCAACGTGCCGGCACGTTTGTACAGATAGACAATATGCCCATGCACAGTTCGGTACAGCAGGAGGGTATCGAAGTGATGGCTACCAGCGAAGCCGCCGCTAAATACGACTGGCTGGCCGATTACATGTGGAAAGCGGTTTCGGTGGATGCGGACAAATACACCGCCCACGTAGAGTTGAACAAGGCGGATGGATACTTTATACGCGCGCTGCCGGGTGCCAAAACCGTGTTTCCTATCCAGGCTTGTATCTATCTGGCCAAAAGCCGCCTCATCCAGGATGTGCATAATATCATCATTGCCGAAGAAGGTTCGGAATTGCATATCATTACCGGCTGTTCCACCGCCGGCCGGGAACCCGGGCTGCACCTGGGCATCTCCGAGTTCTATATCAAAAAGGGAGCCAAGGTAACCTTCACCATGATTCATAGCTGGTCGCCGGAAACCGAGGTCAGGCCGCGTACCTCCGCGCTCATCGAACAGGATGGGCTGTTCCTCAGCAATTATGTCGTTATGCGGCCGGTGCATTCACTCCAGGCTTATCCTGTGGCCCGCTGCATCGGCGAGAACGCCACCGTGCGTTTCAACTCCGTATTGGTAGCTACCGAGGGTTCCAGGATTGACCTGGGCTCAAGGGCCTTTCTGGATGCCAGGGGCTCCAGAACCGAGATGATAGCCCGCACCGTCACCACCGGCGGCGAACTCATTTCACGTGGTTATATCGAGGGTAACGCGCCTGATTGCAAAGGTCACCTCGAATGCCGCGGTCTTATCATGGGGGAGAAGGGGTTCATCCACGCCATCCCGGAACTCAAAGGGACGCGTGCCGGCGTTGACCTCTCACATGAGGCAGCCGTAGGCAAAATAGCCGAGGAAGAGGTGGAATACTTGATGGCACGCGGGTTGACCCGCGACGAGGCCACCGCTGCCATTATCCGCGGCTTCTTAAAGGTTGATATTGAAGGTCTGCCGGACATGCTTAACGAGGAACTGCGCAAAGCCGTCAAGGCCGGCGAAAAAGACCTTTTTTAATATTTCCGGATGAGGTGATGGTCGAAGTTACGCAAAGCAACCCAGTCCGACCCTGGTGGAAACGTTGGAAGCTATGGGCGGGGCTGGCAGCCGCGGCCATCTCGGCGCTGGTTTTTCTACAGCTCAATTCGGAGACGCCGCGCCTGGCCATATTCTGGTTGTTCGGACTAGCATTCGGATTCGTCCTGCAGCGCAGCCGTTTCTGCTTCGTTTCGGCCATTTCCAACTTCGCCCTCTTCCGTGATGGGCGTCTTTTAAAGGGCTTGCTAGCCGGCTTGATTCTTGCCACCGCCGGCTTTTCCATCATCATGTTTTCCTCTGTGCCTGACCCATCATCCGGCATGATTCCCGTCGGCGCCCATGTAGCGCCACTGGGATGGCACCTGGTGTTAGGCGGGCTTATCTTCGGGCTGGGTATGATGCTGGCCGGCGGCTGCATTATGGGCAGCCTTTACCGGGCAGGCGAGGGTTCGCTTTCCGCGCTTTTGGCCCTTTTCGGAGTGCTTGTCGGTTTGGGAGTGCTGCTTTACAACTGGCCGTGGTGGTGGCGCACGTCGGTTTCGTCCTCCCCCCAGGTGTGGCTGCCGGCTTCGCTGGGTTGGGCGGGTGCCCTGTCTGTTACCCTGGCAGCGCTGGCGGGGCTTTTCTGGTGGATAACGGCACGCGAATCCAGGCGCCTAAATCGCCAGCCTCTTTCTCATTTCAACCTGAGGGCGACGGGCGGGTGGCTGAAACACTGGCGTACCAATATATTTATCGCTGCCTGGCCGCTGGCGCTGGGAGGCGTTATTCTGGCGCTTTTGAACGTGCTTGAATATCAACTCGTCGACCGTCCGTGGGGCATCACCGGTGAAATGATGCGCTGGTCTGAAATCATGCTCACCAGCATCGGACTTGCGCCGCCGCCGCTTGCCGCTGTGCCGGGCACTTGAGTGGTGACGAACACGCCGGGTCAGTTGACCTGGGGGTTGATGATAAATGGTGGCATTGTGATGGGCGCGTTTGCGGCGGCCACGTTCTCCGGGGATTTCAGATGGAGGTGGCCAAGGCAGAGAGGCGTTTACCTGCGCGTGCTGGGCGGCGGAATGCTGATGGGTTACGGGGCAGGGCTGGCGTCGGGTTGTAACATCGGCGCCTTTTTCTCCGCCGTGCCTTCGCTTGGATTGAACGGAGTTGTTTTCGGGGCGGCTGTACTGCTGGGAAGCCTGGCCGGACTGCAGATAATCAAAAAAACAGGCTGATAACCGTCACGTTTTGTTTTAATGGCGTATAATAACCTGCATCAAGGGATAAGGAGCGGTTTAATGAAACGCATGCTGGTTTTGTTGCTGGGGCTGGTACTGGTACTCGCGGGAGCCTGCGGCGGCGGAGGGAACGCCACCACCTCTACTTCAACCCCCGCGGGACTGCCCGGCACCGAAGTTCCGGTTAACGGGGGTTCTTACCGGGTTATAACCCCGGCTCAACTCTACGCCATGATGCCGGCTGATGACTTTCTGCTGGTAAATATCGATGTCGTGCCATCCAACATCATTCAAGGAACCGACCTTTATGTAAAGCCGGCTGAAATCCAGCAAAACCTGGAGATGTTTCCATCTGACAAGGCATATAAAATCGTTCTGTATTGCATGGCCGGCGGCAGTTTTCCACCGGTAGCCAGCGCTCTGGTCGCTGCCGGTTATACCCGGGTTATGGCGCTTGAGGGCGGCATCATCCGCTGGACGCAACAGGGCTACCCGGTAACGGCATACACCGCTCCATAACGTCATCGCTGCTGCTGAAAGTTCAGGAAGTATCAGCCAGGCACCTCCCGCGGCTCCCGGACGGCATGGCATCCTGCGTATGCCCGGACATCGACGAATATGTGCGCCAGATGGAATCGATTGCTGCATACGGTCGTTTATCAGCAGCAGATGCCGGATTTTAATCTCCCCGATAAATCGGTAACGCGTGATATGAAAAGAGATGACGGTAGTCGTTGCATGGTTTCGGGAAAATTCACGGTCGATTTGCCGGCATAAGTGGTGAACAGCAGACGGCAAGCCGGTGCAGGGGTTTAATTTAGTCCAACCCCCGCCACCAAGTTGTTTTTATTGAACCTACTCCCAGGAGGTTCTGTTATTTTCAAGCCGGATCGTGTATTCAATCGTGCGCGTTTTATTGACTTAGTTCAACACCTTCATTTGAAACTGCCCTCAATTCTCCGACGTAGGCGCACACGATTGGCTCATCAACATTATTCTGTTAGAATGCCGTTGGTAACGGCATTGCCTACAATGCCGGCCTGGGCGGCGATGATGGCGGCGTGGGTACGGCTGCGGGCCTGCAATTTATCTATAACATTGCGAACATGCTTTTTGGCGGTGTCCATGGTGATGCCCAGTTCTGCGGCGATTACCTTGTTGGTATCGCCATTGCCCATCAGCCTTAATACGTCAACCTCCCTGGGCGTTAGATGAGCTGCCTCAGCCGTGCGTTCCGCCAGCGTCCGGCGCCCGTTTTGGATCAGGTTCTCTACTGCGGTGCGCAGGAGGATGGTTTTTATCTGCGAACCGCCTTCGCTAACGCGGCGGATACTGTCCAATAACGCTCCCGGGGCGGTGTCCTTGAGGAAAAGGTAACCTCCGGCACCGGCGTGGATGGCATCAATCACGTAAGTATCGTTGAGGTTTTCGGTGAGCACCAGAACTGCAACGTCCGGGTATGCATCCTTAATCATGCGGGTGGCCTGAACACCATCCAGATGGTCGTTGCGGGTTTCCGTCAGTACCACATGGATGGGCCGCCCGAGCTGGCTGGCCTTTTTGATGTGAATCAGGGCTTCAGGGCCATCCGGAACATCCCCAGTGACATCAAGGCGTTCGTCTTTGGCCATGATAGCCTGCAGGCCTTCACGGACTACCGGATTGAAATTTATCATCAGAACACCCAGGTCGCTCGCTCCGCGTTGTTTGACAGCCATCCTGACCCCCCTTCCGGTACACAACGGTGTACCAACCCCCGATAATGTGGTGGTATGCCCATCACCATTGTGTACTCCTGTTTACGTAATGTCAAATGATACAGGGTACCTCCTGTAAGCTTAGAATCACAGCACTAACATGTTATTTCTCCGCCCGCTGAAAAGGCTTGTGGCACCTTCAGATGGCGCCCATACTGGTTGCATACCCAATATTAATTGGGGGAAGTCTAACCGTTTGATAGGGTAAATGAAAAAGGGAGAAGCAGATGAACAAAGACATGGCCAAAGGCAAAGCGAAACAGGTAAAAGGCAAGGTCAAGGAAGAGGCGGGCAAGGTCACCGGCGATAAATCCACCGAAATCGGCGGCAAGGCGGAGCAGGTCGGCGGGAAAATCCAGGAAACCTACGGAAAAGCCAAACAAACTGTCCACAAAGCCACCAAATAACCGTAGTTCGTTTGAGGAAAAAATAAAAGCGGCATGAAGATTCTGGTCTGGACACTCTCGGTAATTCTGGCCGTACTGGTAGTAGGGCTGGCCTTTGTTTATTTTTCGCCGGACTATGATATGTACACGGTGAGGAGTGAGAGCATGTCGCCGGCTCTTAAAATAGGCGACATGCTATTCACCGGTCCGGTGAACGGCCCATTCGGCGGCGGCATCCAGCCGGGGACAATAGTTACCTACCAGAAAAACGGGGAATTGGTCACGCACCGCATCATATCGCTGGAAAACGGAGTCCTGATTGCCAAAGGCGACGCCAATGCAGACCCGGACCAGGTTCCGGTAGAGGCGGCCAGCATCAAGGGGGTGATGCTCTTCAATGTACCGCTGGCAGGTTATATGACCGGTTTCATCCGCACCAAACTAGGGTGGTTTCTGGTCATATTGCTGCCGACGGCACTGCTGGCAGGCTGGCTGATTATGGATATCCTCAAGGAAGCTTTCAGAAGCGATGGGGCGAAAGTTGTGACAACCAAAGGAGCGGGAACGCATGGAAAATAAAAGAGAGGCCTCCTTTAATGGGGGAATTCCGGCGATAACAACCAATCAAAATATAGGGAGAGGAGTCATGGAATGAAAAAGATTTTAGGACTGACCATCGCGGCTTTGCTCATCATGGGCATCGTGGGCGGCGGCACTTATGCTTACTTCAGCGATACCGAAACGAGTAACGACAATACATGGACGGCGGGTACGCTGAACCTGGTGAACGTCATCAGCGGTACGGCTGTAAATACCGACGTCATTGTCACCGAGCAGGCTGATGGGCTCAACGACAAAGTACAGTTCGGTACAGTAACCCCCATTGTACCCGGTTCTTCCGGTACCATCACCTGGACGCTGACTAATGAGGGTAATGTGGATGGAACCCTGACACTGGTTGCAGTTACAACCTTTACCGAGGGCGCGACAGCCAATGAAGCTGAATTGACAGCCGATCCTGACAATTCACAGGGTTTGGATGATGAAATTATGGTTTGGGTAACCAGCTTTGACGGCACTACTACCACTGATATTCTGGGCGCGACCGGGGCCTATGTAGCCATGTCCGGGCTGGCAGCAGCATTGAACTCTGAGATTGATGTTGCGATGGACGCGGCCCAAATAATTGTCTATGTACTTCATTGGGAAGTCCCAACTACGGTGGGCAGTGAAATCCAGGGCGACACCGCCGAACTTGATATCACCTTTACGCTCAATCAAGTATAAGCAGTTATTCCTTAACCAAAACAATCCGGCTTAACATCCGGGTGGGCTGAACCTTATGAACCTCAGCCCACCCGGGACATGGCAGTAAAAAGGACAACCGATGTACAGGAAACACGCATAGTGAAAAGAATCCTTGGGCTGACCATCGCGGCTTTGCTCATCATGGGCATCGTGGGCGGCGGCACGTGGGCCTATTTCAGCGATACCGAAACCAGCAATGACAATACATGGACGGCGGGTACGCTTGACCTGGTGAGTGTCATCAGC
>CAZPAL010000062.1:0-8156 GCA_964584525.1 uncultured Dehalococcoidales bacterium
GTCGTGCTCGCTGGTGTCAAAGAGCAACTGGAAAGCCAACAGGCAAACGGAGTACAGGGGGTTTCCATTAAAAAGGAAGTGGAGAAGCTGCGTAAACACATCAAAGGCTATGATGCCCAGGAAAAACGATTACTTGAACTGTTCGGCCATGGCGAGATAAATAAAGACTTCATCCTCGACGAAATCAATAAAATTAAGAGCGCAAAATCGGTTGATGAAGAAAACCTGAGCAAACTAATCCAATCTCAGAAACGGATTGAGCAACTTCAGGATGTCGGAATCAAACTCACGGATTATTGCCAACGCCTAAAAACAGACCTTGCCACAGCATCATTTCAGGACAAACGGGATGTGCTAGATATGCTCGCAATATCAGTAACAGTTACGAAGGAATCCATCAAGATTGACGGTGTAATCCCGCTTGAGACTACACCGTCAAAAGAATCAGCTAATGGAGCGAATCCTATTCACCATTGGACAAACATGGGCATAATCACGTGCACATAATTGTCCGAGCCCACCGGGCGGAACACGCCGGGGCTGGTGGGGTTGGTCACTTCCAGCGCCACCTGCTGCTCCTTGATGACCGCCAGCACGTCCATCAGGTACCTGCCGTTGAAGGCAATCTTGGCGTCGCCGCCCTGAACCAGCGTGTCAACTTCACCCGTGTCCTCGCCCACCTCTTCCGAACGGGCTGAGATGGAAAGGCTGCCGGGGGTGACGTCCCCTCCCGGGGTGATAATCAGGCGCACGATGCCGCTGCCGTCGCGGGCAAAGATGGCCGCTGTTTTGGTGGCGCGCAGGAACTGGGAAACGTCCACCACCGCGCGGGTATTGAAGGTTTGGGGTATGAGCTGGGAATACTGGGGGAAGTTGCCCTGAACCAGTTGCGAAACCACCTCGATATCCTTCATGCGGAAAAGTATCTGGGTGCGGGCGGCGTTGACCTTGATTTCCAGCGCTTCCTCCTGGTCCGCGGCGAAGCGGCTGATTTCGCTCAGCGTGCGGGACGGGATGATGGCTATCGTTTTCCCCTCCACCGCGTCCATCAGCGGCAGCTTGTAAACCGCCAGGCGGAAACCATCGGCAGCCGCCAGCGTGAGCGTGCTGCCTTCGAATTCGGCATTGATGCCGGTCAGCACCGGGCGGGATTCATCGGTGGCAGCGGCAAACACTACCTGGCTGACGGACTGCTTGAAAGCCGCCATCTCCACTTTGGTAACGATGCCATCGGCAACTCCGGGAATGGGAGGGAATTCTTGGGCGTCAATCCCGCTGATACGGGCTTCGAAACGCGCGCACTTGAGGTTGAGTGTCTTACCCTTGGGATTGAGGGCGATATCCATCTTGTCACTCGGCAGGGTAGCGACGAACTCGGTCAGCAATTTGGCGGGCACGGTGATGGAGCCTTCCTCCTCGATTTTACCGCCAATCCAGCAACTGATTGCCATCTCCAGATTGGTAGCCACCAGTTTCAGCCGCCCCTGGTCCGTAGCCAGCAGGACATTGCTGGTGATGGGTAGTGTGGAGCGGGTAGCGGCGGCACGTCCGACGATGCCCAGGCCCCGGTTGAGGTTCTCTTGAAGACAAGAAAGTTTCATTTGTTACCCCCTGATTTTTGGTAGTGGACTAGTATATACCCTACAGTATATCAGAGACAACAACAACAACAACAACAACAACAAGAGAGGGAAAAATGGAGGAACACGCGAACGCCGCCCCGACGAATGCTTCGGCCACCCTTTGCGGCCTCCTGCATGGACACCGGGGCACGGGATTGCCGCGTCGCTGCGCTCCTCGCAAAGACTCCCGGGAAAAAAAGAGGGAGGAATACCGGTAGTTAGCACATGCCGAGCAGTATCTTGCGCATCCCGGCGGCGGCGCGGGCGCGGTGGCTGATGCAGTTCTTGATATCGGCCGGTAGCTCAGCCATGGTTTTGTTGAAGCGGGGAATATAAAACACGGGGTCGTAGCCGAAACCGCGGCTGCCGCGCGGGGAGGTAAGAATAAAGCCCCGGCAGCTTCCGGACGACAGGCGGTGTTGGCCTTGCGGTATCGCCAGCGCCATCACACACCTGAAGCGGGCGCGCCGTTCTTCCCACGGTATTCCTTCAAGCTTTGCCAGCAGGAAATTCACCCGGCCGGCATCTTCAACACCCGGACCGGCATAGCGGGATGACATAACGCCTGGGGCTCCACTAAGCGCATCTACTTCCAACCCGGAATCGTCAGCCAGGGTCAGCAGCCCGCTGGCGCGGGCGAAAGCTGCTGCTTTTTGGATGGCATTGGCGGTATAGGTGGTACCGGTTTCGGGCACATCCAAGTCAAGTCCGATTTCGGCGGGGCTGAGGATGCGGTAAGGCAGGCCGGCAAATAAAAGCCTGAGCTCCTCAAGCTTACCCCGGTTGTTGGTAGCCAGCAGGAGCTCAGGCATCGATGCTTAGTCTTCCAGTGTTTCGAAGCGGCTCTTAAGCTTGTTCATCACCATGGGCATGGTGGTATATTCCATCTCGTCCAGCGGCAGGCGGTGAGGTTCGAACGGGCCGTGGGAGCGCATGAAGTCAGCCGCGTCCAGCGCCTGCTGACGGGCATTGTCGAAAGATTTATCGGCAAAGAGGTCGCGCGGACCGACCAGCTTGCCGTTGGCCAGTTGGAAGCCGGCGGCGATAACGCGCGGTGGGCCGTCGAAGCGGGTGGGGGTGCTGTCGCGGAAAGCCACCGGCATGAAAGGCCCGTAGTGCGAACCGCGCATCCAGCCTTCCACCAGGTAGGTATGAGCGAAGGGCTCCAGCGCCTCTCCCACCGCCGGAAATATGCCTTGGGTACGCACGATGCAAACCGGGTCGTCCTTGCCAACGTAGCGGCCGGCGAGCAGGGCCAGCTTCTGGGTGGATGAAACCGCGCCGATTTCGCCGTTGGTTTTGCTGTAAACGGCCTTGACCGCGTAACGCGAAGGCGCACCGATGAAAACCAGCATGTCGTAGATTTCTTCGGGGGTGTTGAACTTGATTTTCTGGTGCTTCATGACGTCATGCACCTCGAAGGTAAACCCGTCGTGCATGTTTTCGGCGATGACCAGTCCGATGGTATTGAAGGGGTCGGCGAACATCTTATAGAGCGGCATGTTCCAGGCGCCGGAAGAAGTCTTGTCGGCCATGTAGATGATGACGGCCTCTGAGGTGCGCTCTTCGATTTCCATCTCAGCCAGTCCGGGCCCCATGCCCTTGACGTTGCCGGAAAAGGCATCGCACAGCAGGTCCTGCCCGGCGCCGTAGAGCTTGAGCTTTTTGGCTACCTCGGTGCAGCTCACGAAGGTGTTCCAGGCCATTTCGTGGATGACCTTGTTGTCCACGCCCATCTGGTGAGTCATGATAAGCTGGGCGTCGTCACCGCACTTGGTGACATGGTAGTCTATCAGCATGCCCTGCTGTTTGGCTTTAGCCAGGCATTCTCCGGCCATGGCCAGCACATCCGGATGCGATTCCGAGTGGCCTACATACCCGCCGATATCGGCCTTGATGACACTGAGTGTAATCCGCATAGCGCCTCCCTTTCAGAATTAATAATCTATACCGCGGCATGCCGCGATTCCGCTGTCGAAAGCATGTTTTACGCAGCGCATTTCGGTGACGGTATCGGCCATTTCCATCAGTCTGGGACTGGCGTTGCGGCCGGTGAGTATCAAAGAGACCCCCCCAGGCCTGGCTGTCACCGTTTCTATCACTTCTTCCAGCGTAAGCAAACCGTGCTCCACCGCCCCGTTAATTTCATCCATCACCACCAAGCCGTAGCGGCCGCTGAGCATGGCCTCTCTGGCTGAGGCCAGCCCCAGCAAGGCCTGCTGCCGATATTCGGCCACCGGGCAGGATTTTTCTACCCAGCCATCCTGGCCGAAGCTGCGATATTCGATACCGCGGAAAGCCTCCAGCGCCAGCATTTCACCGTGCACGTACATCTTGCCTTTCATAAAAAACACGATGAAAGGTTTCATCCCGTGCCCCGCCGCCCTGACGGCCAGACCAATGGCGGCACTGGTTTTACCCCGTCCATCCCCGGTAAATATAATAAACGAACTCCGTGACGGAGTGAACGGGTTCTCCTGCGCTTGAGTCAAATATCGCTCCGAGTGAGATTTACGGATTCGGAAAAGACGGCTACAGTTTAACAACCGCCCTCGTGCACTGTCAAGGTATTGTAACAATCCCGTACGTTTGGACTTTTCGGGATGGCGTGGGATGTATTCATCATGCACTCAAGCTTGAATTCAGGACGAACTCACCCCTGCCCCTCTCTTGGGAAGAGTTGGGAATATTATCAAGAGGGGCTGAAGCGAACTGGGCGGGGCGCCTAACATATTTCTGAATTTCTTCAGGCACGTTTGTTGCCAGCCGGCGCGAATTAGTCTAGAATAGCGCCTTATGAAATTGGTAAGGTTCCGGACCACAGGAAAGGCCGTTTACGGCATCCTGCATAAAAACGATATTCAGCCGTTGTCGGGCACCCCTGATAAATCAATCAAGCCGGCTGGCAAGCGCATGAAACTCAGCGAGGTCACTCTGCTGGCGCCCTGCCGGCCGTCCAAGATTATCGCCATCGGCATCAATTACCGCAGCCATGCCCTGGAATTCAAGCACGACCTGCCCGAAACCCCCTTGATGTTCCTCAAGCCCGCCAGCGCGGTGATAGGTCCGGGGGCGGCTATCGTCTATCCTCCTTCGGCCGGCCAGGTGGATTACGAGGGCGAGGTGGGCGTGGTTATAAAAAAAGGCGGACGTTTCATCAAAGCGGAGAGCGCCGGGGATTATATTCTGGGCTATACCTGCTTCAACGATGTCACCGCCCGCGACCTGCAGCGCAAGGATGGGCAGTGGACCCGGGGCAAAGGCTTCGACACCTTCGCCTGCATCGGCCCCTGTATCGAGACCGATTTGGACCCCGGTGATATCCGCCTGCAAACCTTCCATAACGGCGTGCTCAAGCAGCAAGCCTCTACCTCTGACCTTATTTTCCCCATCCAGCGGCTGGTAAGCTTCGTTTCCGAAGTGATGACCCTGCTGCCGGGGGATGTGATTGCCTGCGGCACCCCCAGCGGGGTGGGGCCGGTGGCGGTGGGGGATTCGGTCGAGGTGCGCATCGAGGGAATCGGCTCGCTGATAAATCCGGTGTCCTCTTGAACCCGTCCGGACATGGATTTGCCCGGGAGAGGAGATTGAAAGTTGCTGAAAAAGGGTGACCGCGTATCCATAACCACGCGCAAGGGTTTCGACGCGCAGGGCAACCCCATCATGGAGACGCTGGATTGGTGCGAAGTTGAGGAATACAGCGGCGGCATGCTGACGGTGAACTACCGCGCAGTGGGCACCGATGAGCAGGGCAAGGAAGTACTGGAAATCCGCAGCATGGTGGTCAATGTCAATTCACCGGATTTTGTGGGATTCGGCCTGCCCAAATAACCAGCCGCCTGTTTTAAGGCGCTGTTGCAACCGGTAGAGGGTATTCAGCGCTTCCAGGGGTGAAAGCTGGTTCACATCCAGCCCGGCCAGCTCGTCGAGTACCGGAGAATTTCCATTGAAAAAGGAAAGCTGAGATTCAGCGCCGGCACTTTTCACTTCCGCCCGCTTGCCCGGGGGTTCGGCATGCCTGCCGGCTTCCATTTCGCTTAAAATATCGCTCGCGCGGTTGATGACGGAGCGCGGCAAACCCGCCAGGCGGGCCACGTGGATGCCGAAACTTTTATCCGTCCCGCCGGGTTCGATGCGATGCAGCAGCACAATTTTGCCATCGTCGTCAGCCACCGCCACATTATAATTTTTAACCCGGGGCAGGTATGATGTCATCTCCACCAGTTCATGAAAATGGGTGGCGAAAAGGGTTATCGCTCCAGCCCGGGGGGTATTGTGCAGAAATTCCACCACAGCGCGGGCGATAGAGAGGCCGTCGAAGGTGCTGGTGCCCCGGCCGATTTCGTCCATAATTAACAACGAGCGGGGAGTGGCGTTGTTGAGAATGGCGGCCGTCTCAACCATCTCCACCATGAAGGTGGATTTCCCCCCGGACATATCCTCGCGTGCCCCGATGCGGGTGAAGATGCGGTCCACGATGCCGATTTCGGCTCTCTCAGCGGGCACGAAACTGCCGCACTGGGCCATGATGACCATCAGCGCCACCTGTTTGAGGTAAGTGGATTTGCCGGCCATATTAGGCCCGGTGAGCACCATAATCTGGTCTGTCTCCCGGTTCAGACGGCAGTCGTTGGGCACGAACTGCCCGGGTGGCAGGCTGAGTTCCACCACCGGGTGCCGGCCATGCCGAATGTCTATCCCGCTGCCTTCGTTCAGTAACGGGCGCGTGTACGCGTGCCGGGCGGCGGTTTCAGCGAAAGAATTCACTACGTCGATTTCGGCGATGGCAGCGGCAGCAACCATAACAGCGGCAGCGGCCGGAACAAGCTGCCGGCATAACTGCCGGAAAAGGACTGTTTCGAGTTCGGTGATACGCTCCCTGGCATGCAGGATTAGAGACTCGTATTCCTTTATCTCCGGAGTATAGTAGCGCTCGCAGTTGGAAAGCGTCTGCTTGCGGATATATTCCGCCGGCACCTGGTCGTGATAGCTGTTCGGCACCTCCAGGTAGTAGCCGAAGATATTGTTATACCCCACCTTGAGGGATTTAATGCCCGTAATCTCGCGTTGTCGGCGTTCGAGGTCGGCCAGGTACTTGCGCCCCTGGCGCGAAGAATCCTTGAGTTGGTCCAGCTCGGGAGAAAAACCGGGCTTGATGACGCCGCCTTCTCCGGCAACGCTGTCCGGGTGTTCTTCCAGCGCTGAATCTATCAGTGCCACCAGGTTGGGAGCCGCCGCCGGCAGATAACCCGCCAGCGCCGGCGCGTTTTCGACGACAGCCCGCAGTTCGGGAATTTTCTTGAGGCTCCTGCTGAAAGCCGCCAGTTCGCGCGGAGTGATGTTTCCGGCGCGCACGCGTCCCGCCAGCCGCTCGATATCGCCCACCTGCTTGAGAACGGCAACCGTTTCTTTGCGGGTCAGATTGTTGCGTAATAAATAATCGACGGCGTCCTGGCGCCGCTTGATTTCAACCAGGTCCAGCGCCGGCTGTCCTATCCAGCGGCGCAGCAAACGGGCGCCCATGGGCGTGCTGGTGACATCCAAAACGCTAATCAGCGTTCCCTCGGCGCAGCCTGCGGACAGGTTCTGGAACAGCTCCAGGTTTGCCCTTGTTGAGCGGTCGAGCGTCATGAAATTATCGGTGGTATAGGTGGAAAGCCCGCGCAGCTGCCCCAGCATGGATTTTTGCGTGGTCTGCAGGTAAGCCACCACCGCCCCGGCGGCACGCACCGCCAGCGGCGAACCCGAGCAGCCGAACCCTTCCAGCGTGGTGACCCCGAAATGTTCCATCAGCGCCCGTTCGGCCTCTTCCAACCTGAAAACGTGCCCTTCCACGCCGGTGAGCGGAATGTTGTTCTCGGTTTCCGGCCAGGTTGCGCCCTCGGTGATGAGGATTTCAGCGGGTTTCAAGCGACTGACTTCGGCTGCCAGGCGCTCCGTATCCAGCTGGGTGGCGGCGAACTCGCCGGTGGTAATGTCGATATACGCCAGCCCGGCCAGGCCGCTGTCGATGATTACCGCCGCCAGGTAGTTGTTGATTCCCGCTTCCAGCAACCCCGGCTCGGTTACCGTTCCGGGCGTAACCAGGCGCACCACTTCGCGCTGCACCAGCCCTTTGCCTTCTCCAGGCCTGGTCATCTGTTCGCAGATAGCTACTTTGTGCCCGGCTTTAATCAGGCGCGAAAGATATTCTTCCAGCGCGTGATAGGGTATGCCTGCCATGGGAATATCCAGACCTTTGCCCATAGAACGGGAGGTGAGGACGATGTTCAGTTCACGGGCGGTCAGGCGCGCGTCTTCGTCAAAGGTTTCGTAGAAATCCCCCAGCCTGAAAAGCACGATTGCCTGCGGGTAGCGGCGCTTGATGCTGAGATATTGCGAGCGAATGGGGGTGGTGTGTTCTTTCATCGGTTCCTATTTTACTCAAGCGGTTGGGAAAAGGGAAATAGGGGTTCTCCATGTCCTCCTGGAGTGTGGGAAGAACGCACGAAGTATCCGGGGTTAGCGGAGTTTTCCCCGAGGTGTCCATTCTGG
>CAZPAL010000063.1:0-8127 GCA_964584525.1 uncultured Dehalococcoidales bacterium
GATGCTGCGCCCGACTACACCGCCGAGGTCGAACAACCCCAGCACGCCCCAGGCACCCGCGAAAATTACCGCGGCTCCCAGCCAGACATGCCACAGATAGAGTTTGTAGGTTTTGATGAACTCTGCCAGCGCCTTGCGAAAAACTATGGCCATGATGAGCAGGATGGCCAGTACAAGTAACAGCAACCCCCAACCCAACCAGCCTAAAGTGCCGCGCGCAATGCGTTCCGCCCAAGCGTTGATATTCTCTTTTTGCCAGAAGAGCAGCCCCAGGATAACGGCCAACCCCAGCACCCGCCACAGCCAGCGGGAGGTGAAAAACCTGCGCAGCGCCCCCCCGGAGGAACCCCCGGCGGCCTTGCCCCTGGCGGTGTAAGCCCGCCCGTTGCGCTTGCCCCGGTAAGCCTGTTTGCGGTTTTGCGGGTTCCGGCTGGAGTTCCTGTTGGCTGCCATTGGCTACACCTGTACCAGCACCGGCAATATCATGGGGCGGCGCTTGGTTTTTTCATAAAAATAGCGGTCAAGGGCGCTTTTAACCTCGTTTTCCACGAAGCCGCGGTCGGTGGAATGGGTGCGCCCGTGGTTCAAGACTTCGGTCAGCATGTCTTTACCGGCTTCCAGCATGTCCTTGGATTCAATCACGTCCACAAAACCGCGAGAGACGATGTCCGGGCGCCCGACCAGTTTCCCGCTTTGTTTGTTGAGCGCTACGATGGCCACCACGATGCCGTCCCTGGAAAGCATGCGCCGGTTGCGCAGTATCACACCGCTGATGTCGCCCACCGAAAGGCCGTCCACATATACGTTGCCGGAGGTAACCTTGCCCGTTACCCTGGCAGAGGAGGCGTCCAGTTCCAGAATGTCCCCGTCCTCCATCACGAAGGTGCGTTCGGCGGGGATGCCGATGGATTGCGCCAGCTTGGCGTTCATAACCAGGTGGCGGTATTCGCCGTGCACCGGCAGGAAGTAGCGGGGCCGGGTGAGGGTCATCACCAGTTTCAGTTCTTCCTGGCTGGCATGTCCGTGGACATGGGCGTTGGTGCGCGTGCCGGAGAAAACCTCGGCTCCCAGTTTGAAAAGCGCGTCAATGGTGCGATTGACCAGCGATTCGTTACCCGGGATGGGTGAAGCGGAGATGACCACGGTATCACCCCGGATGATACTCACCTGCTTGGAGGCCTGGTTGGCGATGCGCACCAATCCCGAAGTTGGTTCGCCCTGGCTGCCGGTGGTGATGATGACGGTGCGGTCCTTGGGCGTATGCGCCAGTTCGTCAATGGTGCCCAGCACACCAGGAGGTAGTTTCAGATACCCCAATTCGCTGGAAATGCGCACGTTATCTGTCATGCTGCGTCCGATGACGAACACGCGGCGGTGATGGCGGGCGGAGGCATCTATTATCTGCTGTATGCGCGAAATCAGCGATGCAAAGGTGGTCACCAGCACCCTGCCGGGCGCGTTGGCGATGATATTATCCAGCGCTTCGCCGACCACCCTCTCCGACGGTGTGTAGCCGGGGGATTCAGCATAGGTGGAGTCGGCCATCAGCAGCAGCACGCCCTGCGAGCCGACCTGCGCCAGCCGGGAAAGGTCGGTGGGGATGCCGCTGACCGGGGTGTAATCCAGTTTAAAATCTCCGGTATGAACGATGATACCTGCCGGGGTATGGATAATCAGCCCCACCGCATCCGGAATGCTGTGACAAACCGGAAATGATTCTACGCGGAAGACTCCGGCATTGAAATTGCCGCCGGGGGGCACCACGTTGATTTTGGCCTGGGCCAGCGCCTTGTGCTCCTTTAATTTATTGGAAATGAGCCCTTTGGCCAAGCTGGTACAGAAAACCGGCACGTTGAGTTGCGGCAGGATATACGGCAGAGCGCCGATGTGGTCCTCATGGGCATGGGTGATGGCGATGCCGCGTATTTTGGCCCGGTTCTCCACCAGGTAGCTGGGGTCGGGGACTACCAGGTCGATTCCCAGCATCTCTTCATCGGGAAACATGAGACCGCAGTCAATAACCAGGATGTCATCCCCGTACTCCACTGCCGCCATGTTCTTGCCAATCTCCCCCAAGCCGCCCAGAGGGATTATTTTCAGTTTTATTTTGGACATTGTGCTTTTTTTCCTTATAGTAAATTAAGCTGCTTTATTTCAGCCTGTTGTGCTTCGTTATTTTTTAGTTTCATTTTTTCCAGCAGCGCCGGTAGTTTCTCCATATCGCGCATAAGGGTTTCGCGCAGCCCGGGTTGGTGAAGCGCAGCCGCCGGATGATACATGGGGAAATACGTCACCCCATCTTTCTCGTGGGCCATGCCATGTATCTGGCTGATAGTTCTTCCCGGAAAATAAAGAGCCATGGAAAGCCTTCCCAGCGTGACGATAATACGTGGCTGGATTATTCTTATCTGGCGGTCAAGCCAGGGTTTGCAGTTCAAAATCTCCTGGGGCAGCGGGTCACGGTTGTTGGGCGGGCGGGTTTTGATGATGTTGGTGATATACACTGCCTCACGCTTGAGCTCCACCGACGCCAGTAACCTGTCCAGAAACTGCCCGGCAGGGCCCACGAAAGGCCTCCCACGCTGGTCTTCGTGCCAGCCGGGTGCTTCTCCGATAAACATTATTGGCGCGTCCTCCGCCCCCTCACCCGGAACCACTCTGGTGCGACCGGCGGCTATGTCGCATTTCTTGCAGACTGATATTTCCTGATAAAGCTCGGTTAGAGCCGACATTTCTTCCTTAGATGTCCGTCATTTACGGCTGTTTTTCCTGTTGCATGATAACATTAACTATATGTCAAGTCAATCTGACGGCGTTTCGACCACCGGTTTTTCAGCCCGCTGTTCCAGCACCCGGACGCGCGGAGCGGAGCTGCCGCAGGCACAGGACGGCTCCGCCGGCACCTCCACCATGTTGCCTGTTCGGTACCTGACCAGAGGCAGCGCTTCGGCGAAGTTGGTTATCACCAGTTCACCGGTTAGCCCGGGGGCGGCATCGGGCAGAAAAACCGCATCCGGAACGCAGCCGGGGCTGGCTTTTTCGCGTTGCAACTCCGCCTGCGGGATTATCTCGGCGATGCAGGCATCCTGCCAGAGGTGCGCCCCCGAATGGGACGCGCAATCTACGCCAAATATCCCCTCGTTCAGCACCCCGACGGCCTGGTATATCTCCGCCCGGTAGCACCCGCGGACGGCGTCCATACCCCGGGCGGCGTTCTCCCCGTACAGAATAATGCTGCGCGGTTCGCCCGCCAAGGCTGCCATCTCCGACATGGCCAGCGCATCCTCCGGCTGGGCTATCAATACGTCAATACCCCGCTGCTTGAAGAAGGCGCCCCATCTGGGGCTCTGCTGTAGCAGCAGCATGGAAACAGGAATAATTTCGGGCGCAGTCTTTTCCTCAAGCCGGCAACCATAAACCATCAGGTACGGCAGCGCGTTACTGACATCCGGCGCCGGCCGGTTGACGACCAGCACTACATCCTCGGTAGTTATGCCGGCCGTACGGCAGAAGCGCCGGGACAGGCCCCAGGCGCGCTCGATGTCGCAAATAGAATAAGGAATCAAGTGCCCGGCCGAACCGCTGTTCCGGGAGCGCAACCACACCTGCACCGGCGAGACGGCATAGCGGGCTGAGTTGCCGGCCCGCTCCAAATGGGTCTCGGTGGTGTAGGGCAGACTGGTGATATCACGCACGCTCCTAATACGCTCCGCCCTCACGCCCGCCCGCTCCCACCTCTCTTTGTAAACAGCGGAACGGGCGGCCCTGGCCGGCAAGCCGGATTCAGCCAGGATTCCCTGTTGCCAGGCATCCAGAACGGCAGCGCCTGAGGCTGCACTTTGAGCGTTATGCATGAAGATACCTACCTCACCCTTGAAATGACCACCCCGCGGTTGAAGGTGGTGCCGTCGTCCGGAATGGAGGGCACGGTCTCGACTTTCACTTCAATCCCGTTACCGATGATATCGAGCAGGTTCTGCTTAATGCGGGCCGCCAGCGCCCCGTTATTGCCGAAGGCGTCAACGGCTGCTTTTTCCGGAACCACCAGCACGCGTACTTCAGCCAGGCTTTCCTGAATAATGCGGAAACTGGCAATCATGGGGATGTGTTCAAGAGCCAGCGTCAGGCTGAAGGGATGGATGATTGCGCCGTCGGCCTTGACCAGCGAATCGACCACCCGGCCCTCGATGACTTTCATCAGGGTATGAGGGTTTCCGCACGGGCAGCGCTCGCTGCTGAGCACGGCTACGTCGCCCAGCCCGGCATAGCGGATGATGGGGGTAGCGAATTTTTTCAACGATGTCACCACCACCTGACCCGGTTGCCCGGACGCCGCCGGCCGGCCGTCTTTAAGCGTTTCCACGATTACCCCCGGGTCGATATGCAAACCGTTATGCAAGGGACACTCCGAGGCGATGGCTCCGCCCTCGGTGGAAATATATGAGTTGAAAATCGACGCGTTGAACACAGTAGAGATAGCATGCCGCGTATTCGCGGTAAGCAATTCTCCGCTGAGCATTATCAGCCCGGGCTGGTGCACATCCAGCTTTCCCTCGCGGACAGCGACGGCTATATTGCGCATGACGGAGGGATAGGTAGCCAGCAGCTCAGGCTGGTAGCGGTTAAGGAACTCGATATGAGCAGCGGGAGGAAGCAGCGCGTCGGTCTTGTGGTAATTCCTGGATAGGAAAGAGGGCATCTTCTCCATTTTGTCGGTCAGCACCGCTTCCAGTGAATGCGGGCTGGTGACGGTTATGGAGGCCACGGCCAGCCCCAGCTTGATACCCATGCGGCGGGCGGTTCGCTTCGTCCGCAGCAGCCCTTCCAGCAGACCGGTTACCACTACCGGCGGCTCGACATACATCCTGAGGGGGCTGCCGGTTGAACCGGAGGTGGCTACCATGACACAATTTTGCGGGTTCAAATTGGCGGCCATAATTTTATCCGGATATCCGTCCACGATATCCTGTTTGGTGATGACCGGCAGGCGCTCCAGGTCACCGACGCCCTTGATGTCCGAGGGAGAAATTCCGGCGCGGTTATATTTTTCGCGGTAAAGCGGAACATGACGGTAGGCATGTTCCACCATGGCCGCCAGCCGCTTGTCTTTACCGCCGCCGCTGTAACCATATTGGGCGCCAACCAGTTCAGGCAGCGTTTTGCTTATCTGGCTCGCCAGACCGATTCCGCGGACGATATTCAAATACCGGCTCCCCTGGCAGTTTATTTCGTAATTACAAAAGCGCGCCCCGGCTGTTTTTCCGCCATCCATCTACAAGCCGGGCCGCCGCGCTAATAATACATTTTCGGGCGTTTGATAGCAACCGCTTTTCAAAGCCCGATACGAGCAGCTCAGAGGCGCGGCAATCTCGTACCCCCGTGTCCATGCTGGAAGCCCCGCCCCGGATACTTCAGCTATTCTTCATGGCTTCCAGCATGGCACTAAAGAGCGGCTCTTACACCCACTTGCGCATCTTGACAGCGTGTTATATAATTGGGCAAGTTTAAGTTAAGGTTATGCAAGCAACCAGGAATCTTCCGGGATTCATTGAATGACCAAGACTCTAACTAGCATTTTTTTAAGAGAGGAGGTCATACAATGAGTTTTCAGGACAAGTCCATTCAGTGCGCGGATTGCGGCATCACTTTCGTGTTCAGCTCTCAGGACCAGGAATTTTTCCAGTCCAAGGGCTACACAAATGAGCCCAAGCGCTGCCCCGCCTGCCGTGCTGCCAAGAAGGCAGAGCGTCCCGGTGGTGGCGGCGGCGGTTACGGCGGCCAGCGCCAGATGTACCCCGCTACCTGCGGCGCATGCGGAAAAGCCACTGAGGTGCCTTTTTCCCCGCGCGGCGACCGCCCGGTGTACTGCAGCGATTGCTACCGCAACGTTAAACCGAGCCGTTAAACACTCGTAGTTGACGTTAAAATGGAGGCTGGATTAATCCAGCCTCCATTTTTTATTATTCCATTAATTGCGCCGCCGGGCGGCGGCGGGATATAATGGCATATCAAAACCAGGCAGGTTCGAATGGGTTACGAAGAGCACAAGCACATCTCCCCGCAAAATGTAAATTGCGCTGTGGTTATAATCTCGGACTCGCGCACCGAAAAAACCGATGAATCCGGCAAACTGCTGGTGGAGAGCCTGCGGGCGGCCGGTCATACGGTCGGTTCTTTCTGCATGCTGAAAAACGATGCCGAGGCCATCCGGGCCAGGTTCGGCGAGCTGCTGCGCGAACCCGAACTGCAGGTCATCATCGCCAGCGGGGGCACCGGGGCCAGCCGCCTTGACCTCACCGTCGAAACGGTGACGCCGCTGCTCGAAAAAAAACTGGACGGCTTCGGCGAGCTTTTCCGCTTCCTTACCTACCAGGAGATAGGCACCGGCAGCATCATGTCAAGGGCGCTGGCCGGAGCGGCGCGCGGTAAGATAGTCATCTGCCTGCCGGGTTCTCTCAAAGCCGTACGGCTGGCGCTGGATAAAATCATCCTGCCGGAGATAGGCCATCTGGTGCGGGAAGCTTCCCGATGAAACGCTTCGGCAAGTTAATTTCATTCGAGGACGCCCGCGAAGCAATCAGCAGCCGCATCGTTCCCGTAACCGCTTTCGAAGCGCTGGATATCGGACGGGCGCTGGACAGGGTGCTGGCCGAGGACATCGTCGCCCGGCATCACACTCCGCCTTTCAACCGCGCCGGCATGGACGGCTACGCCGTCAGGTTCCAGGATACCGTAAAGGCAACGCCCGCCTGCCCCACCCGGCTGAGGCTGGCCGGCAGTATCTACGCCGGTTCGGACAATCCCGGCAGGCTCAAACCGGGCGAGACACTGCGCATCGCTACCGGAGCCAGGATGCCGGCGGGAGCCAACGCGGTGGTGATGGCGGAAGATGCGGTGCCCGCCGACGGCCAGGTATCGTTTTATAAGCCGGCGGGTCGCGGGGACAACATCGGGTTAAAGGGAGAGGATATCCGCAGGGGCGAACTCGTTCTGAGAGCGGGGCGCCTGCTGGACGCCGGCAAAATCGGCGTGCTGGCTTCCCAGGGCATCAGGCGGGTCAAAGTCTATAAAAAACCGCGCGTGGCCGTCATGCCCACCGGGGAAGAGATTGCCGCCGTCGGCAAGCGGCTCAAGCCGGGACAGCTTTACGATATCAATTCCCATACCCTGGCGGCGGTGGTCAGGGAAAGCGGCGGCGAACCGGTGTTGATGCCTATCAGCGGGGACAGCCTGGAAGCCCTGCGCGCCAACATGGAAAAGGCTCTGGAGGCGGATATGGTGGTCACTTCCGGCGGCTCCTCGGTCGGGGAAAAGGACCTGCTCATCAATATCCTGGAGGAACAGGGCGAAGTGCTCTTCCACGGCATCAATATCAAACCGGGCAAACCCACCACCTTCGCGGTGGTGAAGGGTAAGGCTGTAATGGGCATGCCGGGTTACCCGACCTCATGTCTGATTAACGCCTACCTGCTGCTGGGTCCGGCCATCCGCCGCATGGCGCGCCTGCCGCTCAAACGCCGGTATGTCGTCCGGGGGGTGCTGGCGGACAAGGTGTGGGGCGGTAACGGCCGCCGGCGCTTCCAGCCGGTACGCATGGACGGCGAACTGGTTTATGCCGTCGCCAAGGAATCAGGCGCCATCACGGGCACCGCCCAGGCGGACGGATATATCGTGGTTGATGAAAAGCTGGATTGCCTGGATAAAGGCAGCCCGGTTGAAGTAACCCTCTTTTAAACGACCTTGATTTCATCCCCGGTGCTAACCGGCCCGCCTTTGAGTACGCGCGCGAATATGCCTTCCACCGGCATGACGCAGGTGCCCACCGTCTTGAATATTATACAGCGGTCGTGGCATTCCTTGCCTATCTGGGTCACTTCCAGCAGGATGTTCTGCCCTACCCTGAGATGCGTGCCGACCGGCAGCTTGTAGAGCACGATATCGCCCTCGACGGTCAGATTCTCGGCAAAATCCCCCGGGCCGACATCGGCGCCCAGGTCACGCATTTTCTGGATGCTGGCCATATTGAGCATGCTCAACTGGCGGTGGTTGCCCGCACAGGCATGGGCGTCCCCGGCCAGACCGAAATCCCCTTTTAAAATCCCCCGGCCGATATCTTTTTTCTTATCG
>CAZPAL010000064.1:0-5443 GCA_964584525.1 uncultured Dehalococcoidales bacterium
ATATGTGCCAAAAGTCAATACTCTAATAAGCGCATTAACGCCTAAAGAATAAAATGTTTTCAGCCGGTTTAGGGGTGGGCAGGCGGCCGGGCAGAGCCTCAGTCAAGCGGGATGATGCGTGAATAGTCGACACTCCGTTCATTGAACAGCCGCACGATTTCTTCCTGCTGGGCGAGCAGTATTTCCAATCCCAGGTCGCACCCCAGCCGGAACCTGGGCGGGGGCGCCACCAGGCGGGTATTATAGCCTGCCGCTTTGAGTATCTTTTCCCCCCGGATGGCGGAAGGCACATCAGGGAAGGTAACGAGGGCGTCTCCCTTGAAACGGGTGCCCGCAGATTTCAATATATCCATATCTTTAACCTCGCTCCTTGAACCGGTATGTTCAGGGCGCTGGAGCGGCGTCATCATGCTCCTCATGTTCATCAATATCGGCAACGGGTAATCCCTGTTTGCGCTGGTAATCCGCGATAGCCCTGTGCAGGGCCTGCGCCCCCAGGTTGGAGCAGTGGTGTTTGTTTTTCGGCAGCCCTCCCAGTTCCTCGGCCACCGAATCAGGCGTGATGCGCAAGGCTTCTTCGAGGGTTTTGCCGAGGGCCATCTCGGCGGTCATGCTGGAAACGGCGATGGCGGCGCCGCAGCCGAAGGTTTTGAATTTGACGTCTTCCAGGCGGTCATCCTTGACCTTGATATAAAAACTCATCATGTCGCCGCAAACCGGGTTACCGACCTCTCCCACCCCGTCCGCATCCGGAATTTCACCCACGTTGCGCGGGTTCATGAAGTGTTCCATGATCTTGTCGCCGTACATCGGCATCTCAATTCCCCCCTTCAATGAATTTAGCGTATAACGGAGACATCCGCCTCAGCCGGTCAACAATCGGCGGCAGTACCTCCAGCAGGTAATCGATGTCTTCGATGCTGTTCTGCCGCCCCAGGGTGAAGACCAGGGAACCCTGGGCCAGCGTGTGGTCGAATCCCATGGCCAGCAGTACATGGGAGACCTTGAGCATTTTGGAGGTGCAGGATGAGCCGCTGGCGGCGCCCACGCCGCGCGCATTCAGCAGCAGCAGCATGGCCTCTCCTTCGACGAACTCGACACACAGGGAGGCGTGCCCGGGCAGCCGTGCGGAGGGATGGCCGGTGAGCACCACGTGCTCAATCCTTTGGGGCAGCTTTTCCAAGAGGTGATTACGCAGGGTTTGAAGGTGCGTGGAGCGTGCCTTCAGGTTCCGCCCGGCTATCTTGGCCGCCTCTCCCATGCCCACAATCCCGGGCAGATTCTCGGTGCCCGCGCGGCGCGAGGATTCCTGCACTCCGCCATCCAGCAGGGGCACCGGACGCAACCCTTCGCGCAGCCACAGAGCGGCAACCCCTGTCGGCCCGTAGAATTGATTGCTTCCCAGACTGAGGCTGTCCACACCCAGCTCTTGTACATCTACTGGAATGGCGCCGGCGGCGGCTACCGCATCGGTGTGGAACAAAATCCCTCTTTGATGAGCGATTGCCGCCAGCTCCCGCACTGGTTCGATGCTGCCTACTTCAGGGTTGGCCAGCATGACCGAAACCAGGATGGTGTCGGGGCGGATGAGTTTTCTCAGCTCTGCCGGTTCGACCTCGCCTTGCTGGTTGACCGGGATTAACCCCACCTCGAACCCTGATTTTGCCAGCGTGCGGGCGGCGTTCAGAACAGAGGCGTGTTCAATGGCCGAAACCAGGATGTGCTTGCCCTTTTTCTGCTGTGCCAGAGCCAGGCCTTTGACGGCCAGGTTGTTGGATTCGGTGCCGCACGAAGTGAATATAATCTCTCCCGGTTGGGCGTTGATAAGCCCCGCTACCTGGCCTCTGGCCCTCTCCAGCGCATCCCGGGCCCGGTCGCCCCAGCCGTGAACCGATGAAGGATTGCCGAAGACCTCTCCCAGGTAGGGCAGCATGGCATCCCTGACCTCGGGTAGAACGGGGGACGCCGCCAGGTGTTCCAGATAAACGGTTTTCATTATTACGCCTCGCTTTTTTGCTCGCTGCGGATTCAACTTAACCGCGGTTCGGGTGGTGTTGGTGATAGTCCTCGACAGCGGAATTAATCATCTCGACCCCCAGCCGCGCGCAGTGCGCCTTGCTGGAGGGGATTCCGCCCAGTTTCCCGGTGATGTCCGGGGCTGTAATCAGCAGAGCTTCCTCCACGGTTTTGCCCCTCAGCATCTCGGTGATGACCGAAGTGACGGCGACCGTAGCGGCGCAGCCGAAGGTGCGGGTTTTAGCTTCAGTGATGACGCCGTTTTCAATCTTGAGGTACAGTTCCATATCGATGCCCCAGGTGGGGTCGCCGGCATGGCCCTCGCCGTCGGCGTCCTTGATAATGCCTGTGTTGCGTGGAGCCCTGAAATGTTCAAGCACTTTTTCGTTATAGACAGGTATCTCGGACATCCTCTACCTCCTGAGTCCGGGTGCCAGGGGAGACATGGCGCGCAGCTTGGTTACCACCCCCGGAAGCACCTCCAGCACCCTGTCGATTTCAGCCGGAGTGGTCCAGTGGCCGAGCGTCATCCGGAGGCTGCTGTGCGCGCGTTCGGCCGGTATGCCGAGAGCCGTCAGCACGTGCGAGGGTTCATGAGTGGTGGTGCTGCAGGCGGAGCCGGTCGAAACGCAGATACCCTCGAGGTCGAGGTTGAGCAGCAACGCTTCCCCGGCTGCACCGTCAATGCTGACGTTGACGTTGTTGGGCAGGCGTAAAAGCGGATGGCCATTGAGATGGACGTGCTCCATCCCGTTTAACAATCCGCTTATCAACCGGTCGCGGAGTGTGGTGAGGCGCGCCATTTCGCCGCTCAGTTCTTCCCGTGCCATTTCGGCGGCTTTACCCAATCCGACGATGGAGGGCACGTTTTCGGTGCCGGCGCGCCGGCCTTTTTCCTGGCCGCCTCCATGCATAAAAGGGGCGATGCGGGTGCCCTGGCGGACATAGAGCGCACCGATTCCCTTGGGACCATACAGCTTGTGCCCGGATATGCTCAACAAGTCCACCCCCAGGCGGTTGACATCGACGGGGATATGTCCTGCCGCCTGCACGGCATCGGTGTGAAGATAGACGCCGGCCTGCTTCGATATGGCGGCAATCTGCTCAATCGGCTGAATGGTGCCCACTTCATTATTAGCCAGCATAATTGAAATTAGGATGGTGCTGGGTGTCAACGATTCCCGTACCGCTTGCGGGTCGACCAGCCCGTTCTCATCCACCGGCAGGCAGGTGACCTCGAAGCCGTTTTCTGCTAAAAACCGGCACGTTTCCAGCACGGCATGGTGCTCGACAGCCGTACTGATGATATGTTTTCCGCGACCGCTGTTGGCGCCGGCCACTCCTTTGAGTGCGTGATTGTCCGCTTCGCTGCCGCCGCTGGTAAAGACGATTTCATCCGGTGCGCCGCCGATGAGAGCGGCTATTTGCTCCCGCGCGTGTTCCACTGCTTGCCTGGAACTCTGGCCGCAGGAATGAACGCTGGACGGGTTTCCGAAACTCTCGCTAAAATATGGCAGCATGGCTTCCAGCACCTCGGGGCGAACCGGGGTAGTGGCGGCGTAATCCAGATAAATCCTTTTCATTCTGTTTTCCTTAATGCCGAAATAGGCGCGGTGGCTTTACGGCTGGCGCTTGTGCCGGATTATTTCGGCCATTATGCTGACCGCAATTTCCTCCGGCGTCTCGGCGCCGATGGCCAGGCCGATAGGGGCATGCACCGTCTTGAGCTTTTCCGGGAGTACCCCTTTTACGCTCAGCCGCTCAAAAACATCCTTCGTTTTATTCTTGCTGCCAATCATGCCGATATACCCGGCCGGCGTACTGACCGCGAATTCCAGACACAATTCATCCAGCACATGTCCGGGCGTGACCACGATGAGATAATCACGGGCGGTGACGTTCACTTCCTTAAAGGCTTCTTCGTAGGGCTTGTTGATGAGCACGTCGGCTTCAGGGAAGCGCTCAGGGCTGTTGTATTCCGGCCTAGGGTCTATCACCGTTACACTGAAGCCCAGGCTCTTGGCCAGCGCGGCTGTATATTGCGATATGTGGCCGGCCCCAAATATCAAGAGCCTCTCCGGCGGTAATACGGGTTCGATGTAGATGTCCGTTTGCCCGCCGCATACCATTTTGGCCTGCGCTCCCTTGCCCGACATATCGAAATGCAGTATTTGCGCTTTGCCGCTGCGCATCACCCCGGGGGCTTCCTGCCGCGCCTGTTCCTCGGCTCCCCCTCCGCCAACCGTTCCCAGCGAGGAACCATCTTCCCTGATAAGCATCTTGGCCCCCGCCAGCCGGGGCACCGAGCCGTCGGAGTTAATTACGGTAGCTAGAGCGGCTCGTTTTCCCCCGCTGATGATGCGGATAATTTCCTGGTAAATTTCAAGCACAGCCTGTTTTCCTTTCGTGACCGGGTAAGCCTCTATTTCGGCGCCTGTTCCTGGAAAAGCCAGGTAGAGAGGTAACGCTCGCCGGTGTCAGGTAAGATGACCACAATCAATTTGCCGCTGTTTTGCGCTCGGCCCGCCAGTTGCAGGGCTGCCCAGGCAGCCGCTCCGGAAGAGATGCCCGCCAGAATGCCTTCCTGGCGTGCCAGGCGACGGGCGGTATCGCCGGCGTTTTCATTGGTGACCGGGATGATTTCGTCCAGCAGCGTTCTGTCCAGCACTTCCGGGATAAAGCCGGCGCCTATCCCCTGGATTTTATGCGCTCCGGGCTTGCCGCCCGATATCACCGGGGAATCAGCTGGTTCCACCGCTACGGCCAGCAGCCCCGGTTTTTTCTTTTTAAGCGCCCTGGCCAGGCCGGTGATGGTGCCGCCGGTGCCCACCCCCGCCACCACTATATCCACCTGACCGGCGCTGTCACGCCAGATTTCCTCAGCCGTGGTGATCTCATGGATTTCAGGATTGACCGGGTTTTTGAATTGCTGCGGCATATAATAATTGGGATTCTCCGCCACCAGTTGCTCCGCTCTTTGAATGGCGCCTTTCATTCCCTCGCTCCCGGGGGTCAATACCAGTTCGGCTCCCAGGATAGCCAGCAGTTGACGCCGCTCGTTAGACATCGTATCCGGCATGGTGAGGATGAGTTTATAACCCCTGGCGGCGCAGACGAAAGCCAGAGCCACTCCCGTATTGCCGCTGGTAGGTTCCACAATCACACTGCCGGTCGTAATCAATCCTTCAGCTTCAGCGCTGGCGATTAGAGCCACTCCCAGCCGGTCCTTCACACTGGAAAGAGGGTTAAAGGACTCGAGTTTGGCCACTACCGTGGCCTTTGCGCCGTCCGCTATGCGATTGAGCTTGACCAGCGGGGTATTGCCGATGAGTTCGCTCGAATCCCGTGCGATACCGCGGGTGAGGCGGGGAATCTCCATATCCCCGTAGCGCAGGTAGCCCACACCAACCCAAACACACCCAACACA
>CAZPAL010000064.1:5453-7996 GCA_964584525.1 uncultured Dehalococcoidales bacterium
TATCTTCCCTCCTTGCTAGATATCGTAGTTGTAGTGGACGCACTCATCTTTTTGATGCTGCCGTTCAACCAGGTCTTTGATGGTGACGGAGTTGAGCACGCCGTAGATAGCCTGTTGCACTTCTGTCCACACATCCCGGGTGACGCACTCGCCGGACCGCTGGCATGAACCCGGTTCAGCGATACAGTTTACCGGGATGATGGGTCCTTCCATGATTTCCACTACCTGGCTGATACGGATATTTTCGGGTGGTTGAATGAGTCTTATGCCGCCCTTGGCTCCCCTGGTGGTCATCACCAGTCCGGCTGCTGCCATGGGGTTGATGAGATGTTCCAAGTACTGGAGCGGAATCTGCTGCTTTTTGGCGATGTCCCTCAGCAAAACAGGGCCTTCGCCGTAGTGGCGGGCCAGTTCTGCCAGAGCACGGGTGGCATAGCGGCCCTTGGTCGAAATTTTCATCCTTATCCCCCTTTGTTTACAACTTTAATCAGCATAGTCGTATATTAGCATGGTTCGGCAGGGGTGTCAATAACGGGATAAAGACCCGCGGCGAGGCGTTCCTGGAAGTAATGAACCGACCGGCCAGCACTCGCCTGACTCCGGCTGTGTCTTGATGGCCAGGTTTGGAATTAGCGGGGCAACCGCCGCCGGCGGGCTGTTTGACAGGTGGAACAATGTGCAACAATATTAGTAATAGGCTAAATATTAGCTAAAATAAAATAATATCAGCATTGACATAATGCTGGAAATAGAGCTGGTAGGCCGCATCCTGGAGGGCTCCGGGGAATTGTGCCGGAGGCTGGGGATTCAGTTCCAGGCTGAACTACCAGCCGGAAATGTCACTGTGCCGCAACTGCGGGTGATGCTGCACTTATACACCAATGGTCCTGGCGGCATGATGGTCATGCCTCCCGTCATCGTCTGGCTGGATGGGCGTGGAGGCAGTCCCCGCCGGCATGGAAAGAAGTAATCCGGGAGGGGCGGACCGGGGCAGGCCTATATCTGTTCGCCGGCGGAGGGTTGTTCGGGTTCTTTTTCCAGTTCCTGGCTGAAGCGACGCGCCATTTCCACCAGGCAGCCGACGGCGGAATCTTTCCCCCACAGTCTGGCGGTCTCTGCATCCACCTGCTCGTCGACATGCATATCCAGCATGTGGGCCAGGTGTTCGTTTTCACTGTGGTTGAGCGGGCAATCCAGCGCCAGGCAGTGGTCGCCCTGTGAGCAGTGCCGCCCCTCAACATCCACGCTGGTAACGAAGAGCCGCCGTAGCGTGTCGTTACCGAAAATCATATGCCTTACCTTGCGGTTATAGCCGCATACGGCCATGGCGAATTGCTGACCGGTGGGCAGGCAATAATCTTTCCAGGTAGTTTCATATCTGGCCATCTGCTGGTTTCCCCTTTCAAATTGCGCCTGACTCACCAAACCGCAGCCGGTCTCCCGGCACACAGCGGCGAACATGCGAGTCAAATCTAGCGCAATACTACCAGTAAAACCCCTAAGGCTGTCAAGTCAGGGCACATAAGCCACAGCCGGCCTAGAGAGAACCGGCTGTTAATGACAATGCTCCCAGCGGACCTGTATTCTACCCGATGGAAACCGCGGGTTCGTACCTGGCGTCAACCAGGGCGGCGAGTGCCGGCGCGTCACCCTGCGGTGATGCCGTCAGCGCTTGCTCTATCAGTACCCAGGCCTCATCTATGCCCAGCGCCAATCCTATACCTTCCACGTTGCCGGTGGATGAAATAACCTTGGAAGTGCATATCCCGACCACTTTGCCGTCAAGATTGACCAGTGGGCCGCCGCTGTTGCCGTTGTTGATGGCGGCATCGGTCTGGATGTTGCGCAGACCGGAAAATTCCCTGATGGAAGAAACGATGCCGCGCGTAAAGGTAGCCGGCCCGGATAATTCCAGCCCGATGGGAAAACCTACGGCCATCACCTGTGTCCCAATCACCAGGTCGTAAGCGGTCCCCCAGTTCGGCGCGGGCGAAATCGGTTTTCGGAGAGAGGATTCTGAGCAAGGCCACATCCCTCTGGCTGTCGCCGGTGACGACCTCCGCCTGGTAGTTGCTGCCATCCATCAGGATGATGTCAATGGCGTCGTAGGTGTGGAAGTCGACAACATGGTGGTTGGACAGCACATACCCATCAGCAGTGATGATAAAACCTGAACCGGATGTGAATACCTCATGAGTGATAGATAGTCGTCGGTTTTCTTTTCGGGGCGCTTCAGCCTCACATACGGCATCATAAAAGAAATATAAAATAATGTAAGTGATTATAATCACATGGCACATGCTGGAAATGATTTCGGGCCGGCCCGATATGTGTATCCCGGAGTTTGTTGTATAATAGAACCTGTCTCGACCGGTATCCACGCCGCGCCTTAGCGGCCGGACTGAATCAGAAGAGAGGTAATGTTTAGATATGAGCCGTTTGTTCGAATTGCTTAAAAAAACTCTCCAAACCACTCCGCCTTCGATGGGTTTCAGGCCGTCAGCCCCGGCCTCAAAACCTCACATGGCGCTGGTGGGAGTGGT
>CAZPAL010000065.1:0-4376 GCA_964584525.1 uncultured Dehalococcoidales bacterium
GTATTTTTGAGGCAACAAGGAGACTTTCGGTAACAGTTACTTTTGACGCAATACGGAGTTTTGAGTCTGCTGCCCGCAAGTAACCGGACATGCTTCGAGCCGCAAACTGCCGGACCCCGGCCCGGAGGTTAAGCTTCCAGGGTTGGGGCCCCGATGAACACGTGTTTTTCCGCTGGTTATCGTTATGTAATGTATCTGATCTCTGCCGCTACCCTAAATTCAAATTTTGTACCGGGCTGAATCGTTTGTGGGCGAAAGCTGCCTTTTCGCTGTTGATGCTGGACGCGTAGCGGCGGGTCATATCCAGTGTGCTGTGACCGAGCATGGCCTGTACTTCAAATTCCAGTGCCCCGTTTTCAAGCGCCAGCGTGGCGGCGGTGTGGCGAAAGGTATGAGCCGAACACCTGACGTTCTTAAGGTTGGCCTTGCGCCCGAGGATGCGTATGGCCTGCACCACCGCCCATTGTCTCAGCGGGGTTTGGCGCTCGGTTACCCAGAGGCAGGGCAGGTTGTCGGTGCGCTTCATGAGGTATTTAAGGACCGCTCGCTGGGTGTTGCAGCCCATATGGACGATGCGTTCCCGGGCGCCCTTGCCCATAACCTTGATGACACCGCGTTCGAAATTGATGTCACTTAGCGCGATATGGGTCAGTTCAGCCAGGCGCAGTCCCGTATCCACGAAGAGCAGGATGATGGCTTTGTTGCGCAGGCCCAGGAGGGTGTTGTCCTGACAGAAAGACAGAAGGGAGCGCAGATCGTCAGGTGAAAAAGGCTGGATGAGCGTACGCGGGGTGCGCGGCGGCTTGATGGTGCGCATGGGGCTTTTCGGAAGCACTTCTTCCTTGACCAGCCAGTTGATGAAGGTTTTGATCTGCCGGTAGTAAGTATGAATAGAGGTAGCGTTGCAGGTTTCTTGTTTAAGCAGAATAAAGGCGCGGATGTGAAAGGCGGTGATCTGGGCCGGTTCAACCACGCCGTAGGTTTCCAGGTATTTGATAAACGGGTTTATGAGGCAGTGATAGGAGCGGATGGTGTGAGGGGAAAGGCCTTCGACCCTGCAGGCGACGAGGAAGGCTTTGAAGTAGGCTGCAAGCGTGGAATTTGCCGTACATTGGGAAATCAGCAGGTTCTTGGCAGGCACGTCCTGTGCCTGAGGAATGGAGACAATCAGATGGTTTAACATTGCCCTTTTGGGGTCCGCCATCGCTGTTTTTAGCTTTAAAAATGAGCCGCCAGCGAATCGAACGCTGAACCTGCTGATTAAGAGTCAGCTGCTCTGCCAGTTGAGCTAGCGGCCCAAGCAGAGTTAAAGTGTATCAAAGACGGCCTGTTTTGGCAAATTGAGGCTTATCGGAGAGCGCGCTCGGCCAGTTCTTCACGGCTGGTTAAGCCGGAGGCAATCTGAAGAAATTCACTCAGCGAACCGCTTTGCGAGCGCAAGGCCAGCAAGTCGTCGTAAATGGGATTGGGGAAGGCGGGGCTGTCGGAATAGCTGCCGTAAAAAGCGAAATAAGCCTGGTTAAGCTTGCGAATGTAGTACCCCTGCTCCTCTAATTGGTCTCTGCTTTGGCGCATGTGGCTCTCCGCCTGTTCGATTTCTCCCAGTCCCAGTAGGCGGTCAACCTCCTGGCGGATGTGGCGCATGGCGGTTACAAAGGGGTGTTCCCCGCTCTCCTGGTTCTCTCCGCCTTCTCCGGGTGCGGGAAAATATGCGGCGTAGAAATCGGTAATCAGCCTGTCGCCTATTTCTCCGCTGGCCATGCCAGCCAGCGTTTCGTTCATGACGATGATTTCATAGGGTTGATTGAAGCCCAGTTCATTCAACCCCAGCCGTATGCCCAGCGGGCGGAAGAACAGGTATTGATGCAGCCATTCTTCGACTGCAGTGTAAATTGCAAATTGCAGCCCGTATTTGTTGTTTACAAACGAGGGATAGGTGGCGATGCCGCCCAGTTCCACCACCAGCGAAGAAACCCCCAGGGAATCTACCTCACTCTCAAGGTTTTGGACATCCTCGAGGCTCAGGTCCTGGTTGAGGGTGATACTGTTCAGCCGTTCAATGGTGCCGCGTGGAGAAACCACCAGCAGTTTGGGAGGGGGCTGCAGCACCAGTTTCACGGGGGGAAACCCCGCCTGCCAGTTCCACAGACTATCCAGCGGGTTAAATATACCGAGGGCCGAGGCTGTTTGCCTGATTTGCGCTTCCAACACCAGCTGTGCCTTGCGTTCCATCACCTGCCTGAGCATGGTCACTTCCGCCAGTTGTGCGGCCAAATCCGCTTTTTGCCCATAGGTCAGAGTATCGCTTTCACGCTCCAACTGGCCGAGCAACGCGTTCTCCTGAGCGACACGGTTGAAATAGTCCACCACGACAACGGATTCCGCCGCGGAAATCCCGGCGCTCCCCGCCAGCCAACGGTTGAGTTCGTTGTGTAGGCTGCCCACCTCCCAGTTAGCCAGTTTAAAACGATACGGGCCGACCGCTTCGTCCAGCCCATGGCTGAACTCATCCGCATTTCCGCAGCCGGAGGAGAGCGCAATCAAGCCGGTGAGGATGGCGGCTATCACTTTGCGAGGCAAAACACCGCCTCCTTAACAGAGTCCGGCAGCGCTACGTGCCAGATCCCAGCTGTAGTCATAGAGGTGCATGCCTTTGCTCATGGCGATTATCTCGCCATCCTCAACCCCGATTTCCAGCCCCATGTACTCTTTCAGCAACTGCATGGCTGCCAGGTTGGACGGAAACCCGGCCCACAGGTCCCAGCTCCGAAAATAAGCCACGAAATGCAGCTTACCGTCGCGGATGCGGGTATCAATACCCCGCAGACAGGGCGGGTCGGTCAGAAAAACGGACTGGGCGTCGCCCACCGCCATATAAGCTTGATTGGTGTTGTGTCCATCCTCACGGTACATGCGGATAACTTCGGATATCTGCTTCTCAAGATACTGCCCGTAAGTGTATTGCTCTCCTTCGGCGCGCTGAGCGGTCATCAAATAGGGCAGATAGCTTTCGATGTACTCCATGGTGGTGGGCGCCGGTACCCCCGGCGGTACGTCCGGGGTGAGAGGACGCGTGCCAGGATTGGCAATTTTTACCACTGCCAGGTCCAGTTCCTTGCGCATCTGCCCTGTGTAGCTGCCGCGTTCGATGCGGTATTGGCACCCCGTAGCCAGCACTTCTCTCAAGCACAGAAACCAGGCCTCGGAAAGGTCTCTGGCTTCGACACAGGTGATTTTCATGAGTTTACTGCCTCTTTCTTGCTTCAACGACGGAAAATGGCCAGGAAGCGGTCCTGATACTCTTCGAACAGTCCCCAGCGTTCCAGCTCATCCTTTAATTCCCGGGGGTTGGCCTCCCCTGCCCGTACACTCGCTATCATGCGCTCGATATTCAAGCGGGCTTCCATCGGGATACCCTGCCGGTCGGTTTCAAGCAACCCGCGTGAGTGCATCTCAACCAGATTGCTGTGCACCGAATTTCCGGTAAGCTCGAGCACGAATTTCATCAGTGAAACATCCCACAAGTCGTCCTGACCGGTGATGATAGCCGCCAGGCGGTCGCCACGTCGGTCAATATCGCTGGAAATGCGCTCAGCCACGGCTTCAATGCCATCTCCTACTATTTCCATCCCCCCAGGTTCATTACGATAGGTGTAATATATTCCAGGCGTGCGCCCTCCGGCGCTGCGGGACATGTTTTCAAAATATTGTCTGGCCTGGCTGCTGAACCCCTCGAGCATCGACATGTAATAGGCGGTCACGATGCGTGGTTTTTCGGTCACCACCCTGCCCTGGCGCACGACGGTTTCGGGTGGTTCGCCACCGTCGGCGTAAGCCGGCCGAGTCAATATATGGTAATTGACGGTGGTTATGCCGAAAGTCGCCAGGGTTTGCCGGGGGGCGCGCAGCACCCGGGTAAGTGTCAGGGCAGCTAACAGCTTATCCTTGTCGCTCAACAGCGCTTCCTCGCTCAACTATTTTACGTCTGCCAGTTCATGTTTGTATTCGCTTAGAAGGCTGAGATACTGCCCTTCCATCTGAACGGATACGCGGCGCCACTCTTCCTGGAACTGGGGTAGAGTCTCAACGTTGATGCCCGGTTCTTCCATGCCGGCTGTTCCACCAGCTTGCCGGGTAACCGCCTGTTTCAGTTTTTGTTCATATTTATCCTTGAGCATCTCGCGGGCTTGCTGAAGTTGAAGTTGTCCCTGCCCGCCGTAGTGGGTGAATATATTTTTGATTTTGGTGATAACCTTGGCGGCGGCTCCCCGGTCGTTTTTTATAACCAGCATACCCTCCACCGCATTTTGTCCAGGTAAACGGGCGGTTTAGTTAACACGCAGCCCCCCCACCCCCACCAAAAATGAAGAGGCGCC
>CAZPAL010000065.1:4386-7872 GCA_964584525.1 uncultured Dehalococcoidales bacterium
ATCCCGTCCAGCGCTTTTTCGCCTGTTATCCGGGCGTTTTCGTTCACCGGCAGCACCACAGCCGCCAGCAATACTGACTCGGCGCCGAGCGCAACGTACCTGCGGGCCTTTTCAGGATGGGTCGAAATCTCGATTTTCAAATCCAGACCTTTCTTCAGATAGCGGAGCGCCAGACTCTCGCCCACCGGAAAATACTTCCACTTCAGTTTGTCATCATCTGAGGCATCACCTATGCTCTCTATCTTTTGCATGGCTATTTCACGCGCGCTTTTTATCTCGCCCATAGAACACCTCGCTGCCAGTTATTTTTCCGTCTGTCATTTAATTATACAGAATTAAAGGCATTCCAGGAAACTCCGCGGGCGGCTTTTTATGAAATCAAGGCTTAGTGTATAATACGCTCCATGTATTATGCTGAACTGAGAGCATCGGTCGGCCACACGCCTCTGGTCGAGCTGTCTTCTCCCCGCCCGTACGCCGGCGTGAGGTTGCTGGCGAAACTCGAGGGGTTGAACAGCGGAGGCAGCGCCTCCATCAAGGACCGCATCGCCCTCTCTATGATAGAAAGAGCCGAAAAAGATGGCAGGCTCAAACCCGGCGATATCCTGCTGGAAGCCACCAGCGGCAACACTGGCATCGCCCTGGCCTGGGCCGGCAAAATGAAAGGCTACAGCGTCACCATCGCCATGCCTGAGAACATGAGCGCCGAACGGCAGGCGCTTATTCGGTTATTCGGCGCCGAGCTCATCTTGACCCCGGCCTCCGGCGGCGTGACGGAATCTATCAACCAGGCCGCCGCCCTGGCCGCCGGCGAAAAGCGCTATTTTTTGACCGAACAGTTCGCCAATCCGGCCAATCCGCTCACCCATTACGAAACCACCGCAGTGGAAATGCTGGCGGATTTTCCCTGTGCGAGGATGGATTATTTCATCTGCGGCATCGGCACCGGAGGCACCATCACCGGCACCGGCCGCCGCCTGAGGGAAGCGTTCCCGGATATTAAAATCATCGGCGTGGAGCCGCCGCCCGATGACGCTATCCAGGGTTTGCGCTGTCTGGCAAACTACTTGCCCCCGGTGATGGACATCACTCTACTTTCCGAGCGTATCCAGGTAACCTCCCGCCAGGCCGAGCAGGGTACGCTGGAACTGCTCAATAGAGAGGGAATCTTTGCCGGTACATCTTCCGGCGCGGTGTATTATGCCGCCTGCCAGTTAGGCAGGCGTGTCAGCGGCGCCAACCTGGTTACAATTCTGCCGGACGGCGGCTGGAAATACCTCAGTATGAGTTTCTGGAACCGGAGCCAGACCGTCCGGTATTAGCCGTTGCGGCGGCCAAGCAACCAGTATTCCAGGCTATCCGCCAGCGCCAGCCAGCTGGCTTCGATGATATTGGCTGAGCTGCCCACCGTGCGCCACTGGCGGTTGCCGTCGCTTGACTCTATCAGCACTCTCACCTGTGATTCAGTACCGGTACTCTCGTCCAGTATCCTCACTTTGTAGTCTGTGAGCTGTATGCCCGAAACACCCGGATAGGCTTTTATCAACGCTTTTCGCAGGGCGTTATCCAACGCGTTAACCGGGCCGTTCCCCTCGGCGGCAGTGTGCATGACCTCGCCGTCAACCGATACCTTAACCATAGCTTCGGAAAGCATTTCGTCGTGGTTTCGCATTCCGCCCAGCCGGCGGGCCTTTTCCACAATCACCATAAAATCTATCAATTCAAACGGCTTCTGGTAACCGGGCGTGGCGCGGTGCACCAGCAGGTCGAAAGAAGCCTCCGCATTTTCGTATTGAAACCCGCGGCTTTCCAGCAGCTTGACCTTTTCCAGCAGTTCCTGGGCTTCCGGACCGCGCGCCGGCAGATTGACTCCGATTTGCCTGGCACGCTCAACGATGTTGGCCCTGCCGGCCAGTTCCGATACCAGCATGCGGGGCTGGTTGCCCACCAGTGTCGGGTCGATATGCTGGTAGCTTTCAGACCATTTACGCAGGGCGGAAACATGCAGCCCGGCTTTATGGCTGAAAGCGCTGGCGCCAACGTAGGGCAAAAAGGCATCCGGCTTCAGATTGGCGATTTCGCTGATGTTGCGCGATACTTCCACCAGACGGGCCAGTTGCGCGTCGCTGACGCAGTCGATACCCATTTTCAGTTTAAGATTGGCGATGATAGAACACAGGTTGGCATTGCCGCAGCGTTCGCCGTATCCGTTGATGGTGCCCTGCACCTGCGTCACCCCGGCTCGAACCGCCGCCAGCGTGGCGGCCACCGCCAGTTCCGCGTCGTTATGGGCATGGATGCCCACCCTGGCTCCGGTAGCCTTTTTGACGTCACCGACGAACCGCGCTATTTCTTCCGGTAGACTTCCACCGTTGGTATCGCATAGTACCAGCACGTCAACCCCGGCCTGGCAGGCGGCTTTGATGGTCTGGAGGGAATATTCAGGGTCGTCTTTATATCCATCGAAAAAATGTTCGGCGTCCAGAAAAACTACCAGCCCCTTGTTTTTTAAATAAGCGATGGATTCGGCCACCATCTTGAGGTTTTCTTCAAGAGTGGTCTCCAGCACCTGGGTAACATGCCTTGCCGAGGTTTTACCCACCAGCGTCACCACCCCGGTCTGCGCTTTGAGCAGCATAGCCAACCCAGGGTCATCCTCTGCCTTTGTCCCCGGCCGTCTGGTGCTGCCAAAGGCTACCAAGCGAGCCGAGGCCAGATTCAAATCACGCGCGCGGGCAAAGAATTCGCTGTCTTTGGGATTGCTTCCCGGCCATCCCCCTTCTATATAATGCACCCCCAGCTCATCGAGCTTGCGGGCGATGTTAAGCTTGTCCACCACCGACAGCGAAATGCCTTCGCGCTGCGCGCCATCCCTGAGCGTAGTGTCGTATAGCTGTAATTCCATCGTCTTATCCCCCCAGTTCCGCCACCACCGCACTACCCATACCGGAGGTGCTTACCTGGCTAAAACCGGGACTCATTATGTCACTTGTACGCAGTCCGTCTCTGAGCACTGCCGAAACGGCCCTTTCAACTTCCAGCGCTTCTTTTTCGAGAGCGCAGGAGTAACGCAGCAGCATTGCCAGCGTGAGAATGGTAGCGATGGGGTTGGCGACGTTCTTGCCGGCAATGGTGGGGGCGCTGCCGTGGATGGGCTCATACAGGCCAAAAGTTTTTCCGCCCGTCGCAGGAATCCCTGCTAGGCTGGCCGAGGGTAGCATGCCCATCGAGCCGGCCAGCATCGAGGCTTCATCAGTGAGGATATCGCCGAAGGTGTTCTCTGTCACCAGCACGTCAAAATCCCTGGGGTTAAGCAAAATGCGCATAGCGCAGGTGTCCACCAGCATATGTTCCAGTTCCACGTCAGGATAACCCTGAGAGACCTCCAGAACCACCTGGCGCCACAACCGGGATGATTCAAGCACATTGGCCTTGTCCACCGAAGTCAGCCGCTTGCGGCGGTTGCGCGCCAGTTCGAAAGCCACT
>CAZPAL010000066.1:0-7847 GCA_964584525.1 uncultured Dehalococcoidales bacterium
AGGCCGGGGGTGCCGGCTGCTACTGCCCGGAGAACGCCCTGCTCTCAGCTCTGATGGCCCACCTGCTGCTTACTCCGGCTGACATGGTCATCATGGATATGGCCGCCGGCATCGAACACCTCAACCGCGGCACGGCCAGGGCGGTGGACATGCTGGTCATTGTGGTGGAGCCGGGCCAGGCCAGCCTGGAAACGGCCCGCCGCATCCGCAGCCTGGCCGCCGAACTGGGGATAGCCCGGCTGGGCGTGGTGGGCAACAAAATCCGCAACCAGCAGCAAAAAGACTTCATAAGCGCCTCCCTGGGGGGTTATAATATACTCGGGTTTATTCCTTACGATGAAGCGCTTACGGCGGCTGAAATAGCGGGCAGGCCGGTCCTGTCCGCCAGCGGGACTGTTTCCAGCGCGGTCAAGGCGATTCTAGCTAAACTCACGGCATAACAATTGCCGGCATTTTTTAGAATAAGAAAGGGAGGACCAGACCAGATGGCAGAAACGGATACCACCCGGCTTGACCCAACCAAAATGGCCGACTGGCAGATTGCCGAAGAAGTAGAAAAATCGATGAAGACCGTCTCACGGGTGGCCGATGAGTGGGGCATACTCCCGGAGGAGCTCCTGCCCTACGGCCATTACCTGGGGAAAGTGGACTTCGCCGCGGTTACGCGCCGTCTGGCAAACCGGCCTAACGGCAAGTATATCGACGTCACGGCCATCACCCCCACCCCCCTAGGGGAGGGCAAGAGCACCACCACCATGGGGCTGGTGGAGGGGTTGGGCAGGCTGGGGAAGAGGGTTTCCGGGGCTATTCGCCAGCCTTCAGGCGGCCCTACCTTCAACATCAAGGGCAGCGCCGCCGGCGGCGGCCTGTCGCAGTGCATACCGCTCGTGCCTTTTTCACTTGGGCTGACTGGCGATATAGACAACGTCAACAATGCCCACAATCTGGCTATGGTGGCGCTGACCTCCCGCATCCAGCATGAATTCATCAACACCGACGAATTCCTGGCCAAGCGCCGGCTCAAGCGGCTGGATATTGACCCGCGCAACGTGGAAATGCGCTGGGTTATGGATTACTGTGCCCAGGCTCTGCGCGACATCGTCATCGGCATCGGCGGCGAGATGGACGGCTTCATGATGAAATCCGGGTTTGCCATCTCGGTCAGTTCCGAGGTGATGGCCATCCTGGCTATCTTCAAAGACCTCAAGGACATGCGCGAGCGCATGGGCAAAATCGTGGTGGCCTACGACAAGCAGGGCAACCCCGTCACCACCCGCGACCTGGAGGTTGACGGGGCCATGACCGCCTGGATGGTGCGCGCCGCCAACCCCAACCTGCTGCAGAGTCTGGAAGGCCAGCCGGTGCTGGTGCATGCCGGGCCATTCGCCAATATCGCCGTCGGCCAGTCTTCCATCGTGGCCGACCAGGTGGCCCTCAAGCTTTCCGATTATCACGTCACCGAGAGCGGCTTCGGCGCCGATATCGGTTTTGAAAAATTCTGGAACATCAAGGCGCGGCTGAGCGGGCTGGTGCCCAACTGCGCGGTCATCGTGGCCACCGTGCGCGCCCTCAAGATGCATGGCGGAGGGCCTCGCGTCGTGCCGGGCAAGCCGCTGGATGAAGCCTACACCAAATCCAACCCGCAACTGGTGGAAAATGGCTGCGTCAACCTGGTGGCGCACATCGAAACGGTCAGGAAAGCCGGCATCAACCCGGTGGTGTGCATCAATAGCTTCTATACCGATAGCCCCGAAGAAGTGGCCATGGTGAGGCGTGCCGCCGAGGCGGCCGGCGCCAGGGTGGCTGTCTCGCAGCACTGGCTGAAGGGCGGCGCCGGGGCGCAGGAACTGGCCGAGGCGGTCGTCGATGCCTGTGAAGATGAGGTTAAATTCAAACTGCTCTACGAAAACAGCCTGCCGCTCCGGCAGCGCATCGAAACCATCGCCAGGGAGGTTTACGGCGCGGACGGCGTCACCTACACGCCCGAGGCCAAAGCCAAGGCCGAGCGGCTGGAAAAAGAACCCGATGCCGCCGAGATGTGCACCTGCATGGTAAAAACGCATCTCAGCCTGTCGCATGACCCCACCCTCAAGGGGCGCCCCAAGGGCTGGGTGCTGCCTATCCGCGACATCCTGACCTACAAAGGGGCGGGGTTCGTGGTTCCGGTGGCCGGGGATATCAAGCTCATGCCCGGCACTTCGTCGGACCCGGCTTTCCGCCGCGTGGATGTGGATGTGGAAACGGGCAAAGTCAAAGGGCTTTTCTAGGCGCTAAAATTATTGGATTAGATATGAACAGACCAACCCAACAATACAGGGTGCTCTTTCAGCCGGATAATGTGGCCATCATGGTCGAGCCCGGCGATAACCTCATGGAAGCCGCCATCGCTGCCGGGGTGCACATCAACGCCTCCTGCGGCGGTTCGGGCACCTGCGGCACCTGTAATGTCGTCATCCGCCAGGGGGAAGTTGAAAGCACGCGCAGCGACAAGGTTTCCGAGGCTGATTACGCCGCCGGGGTGAGGCAATCCTGCCGCAGCCGCGTCAAAGGAGACCTGGTTGTAGAAATCCCGGCCCAGTCCCGGCTGGAAATGGCGGTGCTCAGCAAGGAAAAGTCCGTCGCCGGCGGCCATCACGGGCTGATGGCCAGGGGTTGGCGTTTCGACCCGCCGGTGACCAAATTATTGCTGGAATTGCCCCCGCCTACCACCAGCGACAACTCCAGCGACCTGACCCGTCTGGTGAGAGCGCTGGAAGAACAGCACGGCCTGATTAATGTAGATGTAAGTTACGCCGTCATCCGCAAGATGGCGCAACTTTTCAGGCAGTCCGGCTGGCGCGTAACCGCCACTGTGCTCAGGGAGGACTCGGTCAACCTGGTGATTAATCTCGAACCGGGCGATACGCGCGACAAGCACTACGGGCTGGTGTTCGATATCGGCACCACCGCCGTGCGCGGCCAATTGCTGGACCTCAACCGGGGGCGGGCCAAGGCTACCACCATCGCCTACAACGGCCAGTTGAGCTACGGGGCGGACGTCATCAGCCGCATGGTGCAGAGCCAGAAACCGGGCGGCCAGGGAAAGCTGCAGCGCGCCCTGGTGGGCACGCTGAATGAACTCATAGGCGAGATGCTGAGCCAGAGCCAGGTGGACATCCAGGACGTCAATCACCTGCTGGTGGCCGCCAATACGGTCATGGTGCACCTGCTGCTGGGCATCAACCCGCTCTACCTGCGCATGTCCCCGTACGTCCCTACCGTCAGCCTGCCGCCGCCGGTACGCGCGCGCGACCTGGAAATCGAGGTGGCCGAGCATGTGCACCTCTGCGTGGTGCCTTCTGTGGCCAGCTACGTGGGCGGGGATATCGTAGCCGGCATCTTGGGCAGCGGGATTTACCAGCATGATGAAATTACTCTTTATATAGACATCGGCACCAATGGGGAAATCGTGGTGGGCAACCGCGAGTGGATGGTCACCGCCGCCGCTTCCGCCGGACCGACCTTCGAGGGGGGCGGGGTGAAACACGGCATGCTGGCCACCCAGGGAGCGATTGAGGATTTCTCGCTCGACGGGGAGACGCTGGAACCGCTGACCAGTACCATCGGCAACGTGAAACCTCTGGGCATCTGCGGCTCCGGGCTCATCAATGCCGTGGCGGTGATGCTGCGTACCGGTATTCTGGGACAGAACGGCAAGTTCAACCGCGACTTGCCCACCAAGCGCATCCGCAGCGGCCCGGACGGCTATGAGTACTTGCTGGCCAATAGCAGGGAAAGCCAGAACGGCAAGGATATCGTCGTTACCGAAATCGACGTGGACAACCTGATACGCGCCAAGGCGGCTATTTTCGCCGGCTGCCAGACACTTATCCATAGCGTTGGGGCGGCCTATGGGCAACTGCAAAGGGTCATCATCGCGGGTTCCTTCGGCAGCCATCTCAATGTCGAAAACGCCGTCACCATCGGCCTTTTGCCCGACCTGCCGCGGGAACGCTTCATATTCATCGGCAACGGCTCGCTGCTGGGTGCGCGCCTTTCCTCCTTTTCCAGGGAACTGCAGGCCGACGGCAGGCGCATCGCGGCCATGATGACCAGTCTGGAACTGTCGGAAAGGCCGGATTATATGGATAACTACATGGCAGCCATGTTCCTGCCGCACACCAACTCCGCCGAACTATTTCCAACCGTCAGGACGGGAGAAAAGCATGAGCTACTCCATCGCCATTGCCGGTAAGGGCGGCAGCGGCAAGACCACGCTGGCGGGGCTGATAATCCGCTACCTGCTGGCGGGCGGCCGCACACCGGTGCTGGCGGTAGACGCCGACGGCAACGCCAACCTGCACGAAACGCTGGGGCTGCAACTCCAGCGGACGGTGGGGGAAGTGCTGGCCGTTTTTAATGAAGACAAAATCAGCATCCCGCCGGGCATCACCAAGGGGGCATACCTGGAGACACACCTCAACCAGATAATTGTGGAAAGCCGGGGGGTGGACCTTATTTCCATGGGACGCGGCGAAGGAGCGGGCTGTTATTGCTACCCGCACAGCGTGCTCAAGGATTTCGTGGAACGCCTGAGGAACAACTACGCCTTCCTGGTGATGGATAATGAAGCCGGCATGGAACACCTCAGCCGGCGCACCGCCGAAAATATAGACGAACTGATAGTGGTTTCGGACCACTCGGTGAAGGGCGTGCGCACGGCGGCGCGCATACGCGACCTGGTAAAAGACCTTAAGCTGGACGCGCGGCGCGTTTCGTTCGTCGTCTCCCGCGCGCCGAGCGGCAAACTGGACGGCCCGGTGGCGGCCGAACTCCAGGCGGCGGGGATAGAGCCGGCGGCGGTCATCCCGCAGGACGAAAACCTGATGCGATTCGATATGGAGAAGCGTTCGATACTTGAAATCGGCGACGGCTCACCGGCGGTAGCGGCTGTAAAAGCCATGCTGGACGCCATGCTGCCGGATAAAAGGACGGGAGGCACGACGTGAGCGCCAGACTGATAGACGGCACCGAAATCGCGCGCCAGATTGTGGAAGAGCTCAAACAGGAAGTGGCCGGCCTCAAGGCGCAGCACGGCATAGAGCCGGGTTTGGCTACCGTGCTGGTCGGTGAGGACGGCGCCTCCCAGGTATACGTGCGTTCCAAGGTCAAGATGTGCCTGAACCTGGGTATCTATTCCGAAAGATACGACCTGCCGGCTTCGGTGCCCGAGGCGGAATTATTACAACTGCTGGACAAGCTCAACCACAAGCGCGAAATCCACGGCATCCTGGTTCAATTACCGCTGCCCAGGCACATCAACGAAAGCCTTATTCTGCTCAATATTGACCCGTCCAAGGACGTGGATGGGTTCCATCCCATGAATGTCGGCAAGATGGTGACCGGCGACGCGGACTTCCTGCCCTGCACCCCCCACGGCATTCAGCAACTGCTGATTCGTTCGGGAGTGCCTATCGAGGGGGCGCACGTGGTGGTGGTGGGGCGTTCCAATATCGTGGGCAAACCCATCGCCAACATCCTGATGCAGAAGGGCGAGGGCGCCAACGCCACCGTCACCATCTGCCACACGCGTACGCGCGACCTGGCCTCTCACACGCGCCGGGCGGACATTTTAATCATCGCGGCCGGCCAGCCCAGGTCCATCACGGCGGATATGGTGAAAGACGGGGCGGTGGTGATAGACGTAGGGGTGCACCGCATCGGCCGTTCGGCTGAGGGTAAGTCCCTGCTGTGCGGGGATGTGGACTTTGATGCCGTCAAGGAGAAGGCCGGTGCCATCACGCCGGTGCCCGGCGGGGTGGGGCCCATGACCATCGCCATGCTGATGTTGAACACGGTCAAAGCCGCCAGGCTGGCCGGCGGACTGGAAAAACCGGGAGAGGTGAAATATGGAATACAAGTTTGAAGCGATGGCCGCGCCTAACCGCGAAAAGGTGATGATTCTGGAAGATACCTACGACGAGGGGACGCCGGCGAGCAAGGACGACGGCCGCTGGCGGCAGAAACTGCGCAGCCGCGCCGAGCAGCTCCAGTACCTGCAAAGCGGGGAGCGCTACTGGTACAGCTCGGACTGGTTCGGCAGCGAGAAGAGACAGCAACCGGCTTGATTTTCATTATCGGGAGGCATCGATGGCTCTGGAAATACCCAAGGTAAATTATAACGGCAGTATCCGGGAAGTGACCCTCGGCCAGGGGGATTGCAGCGTCACCGTGGGCGGGGAGACCTGCTATCCATTCTACACGTTCGAGGGGCACATGCCCCACCTGCCGCGCATCGCCATGGAGGTATGGGACATCCCCCCGGTGGACTGGCCCGAGGCAGCCAGGGAACCCTTCCCCGGCGTCACCGACGACCCGGCCAGGTGGGCGGCTTACTGCGTGGAAACATATGGGGCGGAGATGATCTGCCTGCAACTGGTGAGCACCGACCCCAACGGCCAGAACCGCGGAGCGGATGAGGCCGCCGCCGTTGTGCGCCAGGTAGCCGGCGCGGTGCAGGTGCCGCTCATCGTGTGGGGCACGGCCAACCACGACAAGGATACCGAGGTGCTGCGCAAGGTATGCGAGGTTTGCCATGACCGCAAGCTGATTATAGGTCCGCTCGAATCCGGGGATTACAAGAAGATAGCGGCCAGCGCCATGGGTTACGGGCACACCGTCATCGCCTCCTCCCCGATTGACATCAACATGGCCAAGCAGCTCAACATCCTGCTGGGCAACCTGGGGGTGGCCGACAGCCAGCTCATCATCGACTCCACCGTCAGCAGCATCGGCTACGGAATCGAATACTGCTACTCGGTGATGGAGCGCATCCGCATCGCCGCCCTTACCCAGCAGGACGACAAGCTCCAGGCGCCCATTATCTGCAATATTTCCAAGGAAACCTGGAAATCCAAAGAGGCCCGGCTGGCGGACGACGACACCATGGGCAACGCCGCCCGGCGCGGCATTCTGATGGAGGCCATTTCGGCCACCACCCTGCTGCTGGCCGGGGGCGACGTGGTCGTGATGCGCCACCCGCAGGCAATCGCCATGGTCAAGGACATGATAGGAGAACTGGCCGCGGTCTAGATGCCGGCCGGTTTATATTCTCACTCTTTATGGTTAAATCTAAATACTATGGAGCGTTATGATGGCTGACAATGAAAAAATAAACAGCATAGACCCGGCCACCAACGCCATGCAGGAAAAAGCCGGTACCGAGGGCATCAGCACTGTTTTTGACCGCGCCGGCAGCATGAAGGCCTGCCCCATCGGAGCGGAGGGCAGCTGCTGCCGCCAGTGCGCCATGGGGCCCTGCCGCGTGCCGATGGCTAAAAACAAAGAGGAGACGCCGCAAGAAAAGGCCAAACGCAAGGGCGTCTGCGGGGCCACCTCGGAAACCATCGCCGCCCGCAACCTGGCCCGCATGATAGCCGCCGGTGCGGCGGCTCACAGCGACCACGCCCGCAAGATGGTGGAGTCCTTCATCCTGGCGGCCGAGGGCAAAGCCCCCGGCTTCGAGATTAAGGACGAGCAGAAACTCTTGCAGATAGCCATGGATTTCGGCGTGGAAATCGGAGAACGGTCCAACGCCGAAATCGCGCTGGAGGTAGGCAAACTGGCACTGGCCGATTTCGGGCGCCAGGAGGGTGAACTGAGCCTGCTCCGGCGTGCACCGCTCAAAAGGCAGGAACTCTGGAGGAAAACCGGGGTTGCCCCGCGCGGCATTGACCGCGAGGTGGTTGAAACCATGCACCGCACCCATATGGGGGTTGACCAGGACTACCGCACGCTCTTGCAGCAGGCTATGCGGGTGGCTCTCTCCGACGGATGGGGGGGCAGCCTGATTGCCACCGAACTGCAGG
>CAZPAL010000067.1:0-7743 GCA_964584525.1 uncultured Dehalococcoidales bacterium
GCCTGGAGCACAGCCGCTTTCAAAACAGATTCGGCCAAGTCGATAGCTTTTTTTTCATTTTCGCGCGCCAGCGCGGCCGCCTGCTTCCTGACGCGGACAGCCGCGCTCAACAGGCGCGACTGCTCATCGCGAACCCCGGCCAGGGCAGTCTGCCGTAGCTTCCGTTCAACCGAATCCACCGCCTCATCCAACAAACGCTGAGAAGACTCCAGCGCAGCCGTTGCCCGGCCGGCGGCTTCGGTTTCGGCTGCGGCAGCATCCGCCATGGCCTTCTCACGGGCCGCCTTTGCCAGTGCAAGGGCCGCATGGTAATCGTTCTCAGCTATCGCAATCGCCCGCTTCCGGGCGGTTTTTCCACCAGTATCACCGGACATCCCGTCACACCTCGCATGCTCGTTCCAGGTTATGCTTTTGAAAGGCAAGTTTAGACCATCCCATTTGGGGTGTCAACGCCTGAAAAGGAGCGGTTCAGGCATAAGCATCCGCCAGCGGTCTTGCCTATAGCTGGGGAGCAGCTTTGAAAGGGTGCGCTCAATCCTGCGCAGCGGCCATCTGTCCGAGTGCCTGCTGGTAACCGAAGGTGAGCTGGATGACGTATTCGAGCATCGGCCGCACATTCTGGGGCACCGTGTCCAGCAGTGCCAGCAGTTCGGCGGGGCGCTTATCGGCATATTCCATCAGGAATTTGAGCAGTGCCTGGTCGGTTATGGCGTTCGTAATAGTGTAGATATTATCTGTTGGCGGGGTGGAAGTGCCCTGGGGAAGAGCCAGCGTGGGGGCGGGAATGATTGCCTCCGGCTGGGTGGTGGAACCGGCGGTGGTCGTCGACGGGGAGAGTATACCAAATCCTCCGGTTATGCTCTTGGAACCGGTGGTGAGCACTTCGGAATTGCGGGTTGGCGTACCGGTGATGTTGCTAAGTTCATTCTCCAGCCGGATAACAGTATTCTCCATCAGCGCCGCATTGCCGGCTCTGGCCAGGGAAATGATTTCACCGATGCGGCGGTCAGCCCGCTGGGCGTATAGGGTAGTTTTCAGTTCGGCTGTTGGCGTAAGCATCAGTTGAATATCCTCCACCGCCAGTTTAATGCCGTACAACGGGCTATCCGGCAGGCTGGCGGATGAGGCTGCCAGCACTCCGCCGCCGGATAACATAAGGGTGGCGGCTGCCAGCGGCAGCGCCATAGCCGGGCGCCACGACCATCCCCAGGCGAACCTCTTTTTACGGGAGGCGGCATCGTAAAGCGCCGTGCGGAATTGGTTTCCGGCATGGGCGCGGAAAGTTGCGTCAGGGTAAATCCGGCTGGCGGAACGGACGCTGCTTACCATGCGCAGCAGGGGCTTCAGTTCAGTTTCACAGGGTGCCCCGGCCGGCAGGCAATCATCGGCTTGGCAACCGTCCAGAATAATGCTTTCCAGGCACCGGTTGAAGATATCTTCTGTTTGTTTCCGATTTTCTTTCATAACTATTCCACCGTGACCATGATGCGGCGCAGCGCCAGCACGGCGCTGTGCTGCATCGCCTTAATCGCTCCTTCGCTTTTTCCCATGACGCGGGCCACATCCGCTATGGGCAATTCGCTGCTGAAACGCAGCGCAATCACTTCGCGCTGGGAAGGCGTCAGCCTTTTTAGAGCCTGCATCAAACTATCAATATCCATCCTCAGTTCCGCTGACTTTTGCGGGTTATCGCTTTCATCCGAGAATTGCTCCATTGCCTCTTCAAGCTGGGTAGTCGGCCTCCTGGTTTTTTGCCTGAGGTGGTCCACCACCTGATTGTGAGCGATACGGTACAGCCAGGCTGAAAAAGGCACGTCCTGCCATTTAAACGAAGAGATGGACCTCAGTGCCTTCAGAAAGACCTGCTGGGTCAAGTCCTCAGCCTCATGCCGGTCGCCAATCTTGAGGGCGATATACCGGAAAATGCGGTCGAAATACCTCTCGTAAAGTTCTGCGAACGCATCCTGATCATTCTCTTGAGCCCGCTTTACCAGGCTCTGTTCTTCCTGCACCTGACAACCCCCGGAACCATCTATTTTAAAGGCCACCGGCCGCAAAATAGCGCCCGGCGTTACCACGTGCAACAATTATAACGAGGGGATATTCAAAAAGATAGGCGTTATGGCTGGTTTCCTTGCATTGCCGGCGCGCGAACCATATAATTGGCAATATTATGTTACATCATTACGATGGTAAGCGGAGCGGGTTCGGGGCGCTTTGAAAACAGGGTAAAATACGACGGGACGGTAATCGACATGGAGGGCGCGGATAAGTGAAAAAGGTGGGTGCCGAGGATATGAAAGACCCGACGCTACCGGTGAAAGTGATGATTGTGGATGAGCAGCCCTATTTCAGGGCCGGCGTGCGCCAGGCGCTGGCGCAATATGAGGGCTACGAGCTAAGCGAAGCCGCGCCCGACAGCCGGTTGCTGGATAACATCGAAGAGACAACGCCGGATGTGATACTGCTGGGGGCGGACCTGGCTGAACATCAGAGCCTGGAGCTGGCAGCCCGTATCGCCCGCACATATCCGAACACCCGGGTAGTGATTCTAAGCCTGAACCAGGGCGAGGAAGAACTGTTCAATATCATACGCAGCGCCGCTGTGGCCTGTTTGCCGCGCACCGCCCAGCCGGAAGAGTTGATGCGCGTCATCGGGCAGGCTTCCCGCGGGGAGTACCCCATCAATGAACAATTGATTGAACATCCGGTGCTGGCGCGGCAGGTGTTGAAGCAGTTCAACGATATGGACCGCGTTGGCGGTAACCTGATGGCTGCCCTCACCCGGCGTGAGATCAAAGTCCTGCAAAATATTGCCGACGGGCACACCAACAAACAGATAGCGGTCATTCTGGGCATCAACGAGCAGACCATCAAAAACCATGTCAGCGCCATACTGAGAAAGCTGAATGCCAATGACCGTGCCCATGCGGTGGTGCTGGCTATCAAGCGCGGCATCCTCCAATTGGGGGATTGATGAGCGTGGTATAATCTGTTCGTGGCTTTGCCATGGCTCGGGGTGTTCCGGCGGAACATGGGAGGTTTGCTATTGGAAGAAGAGTTATTGATGACTGCGGCGAAACCCGAGGTTGATTCGCCGTCGGGGGGAGAAGCCAAGCCGCCTGTCAAACAACTGCGGCAGATGCCTCAGCCTGATGCGCTGAAGCTTATCCCTGAAGTGCTGGCCAGGCGCTATAAAATATTACCCCTGCGCATCGAAGGGAAAAATATCCTGGTGGCCATGTCAGACCCCAGCGACATCCTGGCTATCGAGGCGGTGGCACAGCAAAGCAAAAAGAGCGTCAAGCCCGTGGTGGCGGGGGCAAAAGAGATTCGCGAAGCCATCGATTTCAACTACAAGGGCTTCGGGGAAATCGAGAAACAGCTTTCCAGCATATCCGTTTCCGGGCCCGGTGATAAAAACAACGAAAAAGCCGTTTTCGAAGCTGCCGTCGATACGCCGCTGGTCAAGGCGCTGGAACTGATTATTGACGAGGCGGTCAAAGCCCGCTCCTCGGACATCCACATCGAACCCCAGGAGACGCGGCTGCGGGTGCGTTACCGTATAGACGGGACGCTGGAAGACATGATGTCCATGCCCATGGATATACATGCGGCGCTTATTTCCCGCATCAAGATTCTTTCCAACCTCAATATCGCCGACCACTTCCGGGCCCAGGACGGCCAGTTCACGGTTGAAGTCAACGGGCGCGGCATCGACATCCGCGTCGCCACCGCGCCCACGGTACACGGCGAGATGGCGGTGCTGCGGCTGCTGGATAAATCCAGCGCTTTGCTGGGGCTGGCTGAACTCGGGTTCCTCAAGGAGAGCCAGGCCAGGTTCGAAGCCCTGCTCAAGATTCCGTACGGCATGATACTGGTTTCGGGCCCCACCGGCGCCGGCAAGACCACCACCCTGTATGCCGCCATTAACTCGCTGGATACCCAGAGCCGCAACATTATAACTATTGAAGACCCGGCGGAGTACCGATTCGAAGACATCAACCAGATACAGGTAAACAAGCAGGCCGGCATCACTTTCGCCAGCGGGCTGCGCTCCATCCTGCGCCTCGACCCGGACGTCATCATGGTGGGCGAGGTGCGGGATGCCGAAACATCCGGCATAGCCGTACAGGCCGCGCTTACCGGGCACCTGATGCTGTCATCCATCCATGCCAACGATGCGGTAGGGGTGCTTTCCCGGCTGAACGACCTGGGGGTAGAACCGTTCCTGATAGCCTCATCCGTTATCGGAATCATCGCCCAGCGCATGGTACGCAAGCTGTGCCCTGACTGCCAGCAGATGATTGAAGCGCCGGCTATCGAACAGATAGCCTATGAAAAAGCCACCGGGGAAAAACGCAGGCAATTTGTATACGGCGCGGGGTGCAAATCCTGCACCTTCACCGGGTACATCGGGCGTACCGGCATCTTTGAAATCCTGACAGTTACCGACGCCATAAGGCGCAGTGTGGTCAGCGGCGCCGAAGCCTATGTAATACGCGACCTGGCTATCAAAGAGGGTATGCATACCATGATGTACGACGGCATGATGAAGGTAAAACTGGGCATGACCACCCCCGCCGAGATTTTGCGCACTACCTATTCCATCGAGTAACAGTGCTATGCAGTACGCTTATGTAGCTTACAATAAAGACAGGAAGTTGATGAAGGGCAAGGTGTCGGCTGCCGACGAGCGTGCGGCTGCCTCCGTGCTCAATTCCGGAGGTTACCAGGTACTCAGCCTGAAGCCGCGGAGCCTTTTTCCCGCTTTCAATGCGCTCAACGTCAGCCTGACCCCCGTCAAGGCCAAGGACGTCATCATGTTTTCACGGCAACTGGCGCTGCTGGTATCTTCCGGCACGGACATCGTGGCGTCCTTCGAACTGCTGGAGAGCCAGACCTCCGATGCCGCCTTCCGCAAAGCCATCAAGCAGGTCACCCAGGATATCCGGGGCGGCAGTTCGCTGTCGCAGGCCATGAGCCGGCACCCCAAGGTTTTCCCGGTGGTGTTCTGGCGCGCTATCAGCGCCGGGGAAAAAAGCGGCGGGCTGGAAGACGTGCTGCGCCAGATGGCTGATTACATGGAGAAGCGCATGCAGGTGGAAAAGCAAATCAAGGGCGCTTTCGCCTACCCGGCCATGGTGATGGTGGTAGCGGTGATTGTGGTAGCGGTGCTGGTGGTGTTCGTGCTGCCTGCTTTCGCCGAACTGTATTCCTCCTTCGGGGCCGACCTGCCGGCCATTACCAGGGTGATGATATCCTCGGTAGAATTCCTGAATAAATACGGATTGCTGATGATAGGCGGGTTTATCGGCACCGTCGCGGGGGTGTTTCTCTACAGCCGAACCCGCACGGGCAAGGTTCACGTGGACACGCTGGGTTTGCGTTTGCCCCTGATAGGGCGCATCATCAACCTGAATGAACTATCGCGGGTATGCCGTACCATGACACTGTTGTACAAGGTGGGTTTGCCGCTGCCGGAAATCATGACACTTCTAGTTCAAGGCGCGGGAAACAAGGTTGTCGAACAAGCGCTGGTGACTGTGCGGCATGAACTAATACGCGGCGAAGGGCTTTCCAAGCCCATGAGCCGGCAGAAGGTATTCCTGCCGCTGATGGTGCAGATGGTGGCGGTAGGGAAAGAAACCGGCAACCTGGATACCATGCTTTCCACCGTAGCCGAGGCTTACGAAGTGGAGGCAGCGGACAAAACACAGGCGGCTATCGGCATGATTCAGCCGGTGATGACGGTGGTCATCGGCGGCGTGGTGGGGTTTTTAGCGATTTCGATGGTGTCGGCCATGTACTCGATATTCGGCGAGGTGGGGGTGTAGGCGTGTTGCGCAGGTTGAAGAGGAGCGAGAGCGGGTTCACCTTTATCGAGGTGCTGGTGGCGCTGGCTATTATGAGCGCCTTTGCGGTCACTTTTCTAGGGGGACTGGCGACTTCAAGCCGGGCGGTGATGCTGGCTGATGAACGGCTTACCGCGGAAACCCTGGCCCGCAGTCAGATGGAGTATGTGAAGATAGAATCCTACATCGCTGTTACGGTTCCCGCTGAGGTTGCGAGTTATGAAAGAATAGGGTTAAGCGAACTGGACGTCTCATCGGGTTACTCCATCTGGAGCTGGGGAAGGGCGGTGGAAGGAGCAAAACAAGAGGTTGATGGAGTGGTCGGTGTCCCCTGGGATGCTTTAAACGATAGCGAAACGTCTGTAGATTATGGGCTGCAAAAAATATCATTGGTAATCAAGCACGGAGAAAAAATAGTGCTGGAGCTCGAAGATTACAAGGCGAACCGCTGATGAAAAAACAGTTTCGCTTGTTGATTGGCGAGCAAAAAGGGCTTACGCTAATCGAATTGCTGGTTACACTGATTGTCGGGGCCATCCTGATAGTCGGCGTCAGTGCGACATACATCCAAATTGTAAGAGTAACAGCAAAGAGCAACAACCACATGCTGGCTTTGCGACAGATACAAACAGCAGGTCACTGGGTGAGCTTGGATACCCAGATGGCCGACGATGCTGCTTTCGTAGCTGAGCCATGGAGCCTCACTCTTAATTGGCAGGAGATGACAGGTATTGAACGTCGATCAGTGTACCAGATTGGTGAAAACGGAACCATGCAGCGGGAACACTACATTGATGATGTATTACAGGGGACATTTCTGGTTGCCGAACATCTTGTAGCGGCCGAGACGGTATATGACCTCTCATTTGCCAATGGGGTCGAATTTCGCGTGATGGCCGCCGTAAACAATGTGACGGAAACAAGAGCTTTCCGGATTGTTTCGAGGCTTGATTAGCAGGAGGGGATGATGATTGGATGTGTTGGTAAGTTTATTAAGCGGGGTGAAAGCGGGCAGATACTAATTATTACGCTGGCGGCTTTGCTGCTTGGCATTTTAGTTATACCCGTCACATTGGCATTAATGCAGACCGGCATCAAGACCGGAAAAGCTATTGAGATCCGGGCAGTTGAAATGTACGCAGCAGATGCCGGGATTGAAGCCGGCATTTTGTGGATGAAAAACAATGAGCTGCCGGGAGCGATTCCGGTCGCGATATTTACCACGGGTGATGAACCTGTTGTAAATGGGCACTCGATTGAAGTGATTATATCTCAATGGGACGAAACAGGTATATTTAAAATCGAGTCCAGTGCCAGAAGCGACAGCGCCCTTAAAACAAAAATCGAAGCTTTTATCAGGATTGAAACTGACGCTATTGATTTGGGGAAATTCGCTATCGTTAGTCCGGGTAACGTTACCATAAAATCAGGCGCGATTGTGGGTGGGGATGTGATATACGATGGATTTATTGATAACAAGGGTGAAATAGTGGGAAACACCGTCGATGCGCCAATCCCCAACTGGCCCGGCAAAGAAGAAATGGGAGAACGATACTGGGAGCAGGTCAGTTCATTGGCGCCATATCCATACGCGACAATTGATGTGAAAAACACCCACGAACTCGGTCCAATTAACCGGCAAGGCGACCTGAGTATCGATAGCACAGAGGCCGGCAATATGCTGATTTTAACTGGCACAATATTTATAAATGGCAATTTTTCTGTTGCACAGGGAGGGAATAGAACCCCCATAATCAACCTGAACGGGCAAACCATATATGTCTCTGGCGCGGTCGATGTCGCGTCCAAGGCCGAATTTATCGGCACAGGAGCCATTATTGCCGTGGGTAATATTAATTACCAGCCTAAGAGTTCCAGCACTGACTAT
>CAZPAL010000068.1:0-6769 GCA_964584525.1 uncultured Dehalococcoidales bacterium
GCTTCTTTAGCGGGTGATGAGATGGGGATTCAGTTTATCGGCATCGTTTCCGACAGCCGCTGTCCAACCGGGGCCACCTGTATCTGGCAGGGGGAAGTGACGGCTGTCATCGACATCGACTTCGGCGGCATTATCCATCGCAAATCGCTGATAGAACCCGGGTTGACTGGAACACCGTCCCAGTCCGATTTTCAGGAATACAGATTTACCTACAGCGTAAAGCCCTATCCCGCGCTGGGCACCGATATTAAAGAAGCCGACTATCGCCTGGAGCTGACGGTAGAGAGGAGATATGCACTTACGGGCGGCGTACTGGTCACCTTTGACGTCCTGGGCCAGCAGTACAGCGTATTCATCACCGACGGCGCCGCCATCGAACAGGTGTTGGCGGTTCAGCGCGGCCAGAGCCAGGCCAGGATACCCAGCGGGCGGCTGGCGGCGGGTTCGGTGCCTTATAACGAACCATGGAATTGGCATATAGACCCGGAGGATTTCCACATGGCGGAGGTCACCATAGAATTGTGCGACGGAACTCCGCAGATGGTGGAGGACAATCTGGATTACTGGCTGCAGAGCGTTCAGCGCTTCTGCCCTTGGGCGGCCACCATGGTGTCTGTCAGGGATTTCAGGTAACCGAGGTGGTAGCCGCTGTCACATTACTGAATGTAACCGCTGCCACATTGTAGATTGGGCTGGCGGCCGGCGGTGTGCTCATTGTCGCAACCCTGATAACCACCATGATAAACCCGATGGCTACCAGGTATATTTGACACGTTGAACCCTGGTTACCTTTGCCCTCCAAGCTACGTCATAACGGACGAGCCGCTTTTTGCCGGCGCACCCGGCGCTTCCCCCATATTGCCGGGTCGGTACGTTTTTAGCCAAAATACCCGCGGGATGCTATAATGTCCAGAGTTTTTTGGGAAGGCTACCGAATCAACCATGGCTTTGAGATTATTCCGTTTTAATTCCATGCCCTGTAGCGGGAAGCCGGAATATGCCGCAGGTGTTGGAAGCAGGTTGAACGGAAACGCATGGACCCGCTAATTGCCGTTACCGCCGGCTATCTTGTCGCCATGGCTGTTCCGTGGCTGCATCGAAGATTCAGGGTCGGCCGGGTTTTATTCCTGCTCCCGCTGGCGCTGACCATCTATTTCGCCACTCTGCTGCCGGGCGTGCTGGGCGGCAGCCCGGTTACGGCTGCCTATTCCTGGGTTCCGAGCCTTGGAGTGACCCTTTCATTTTACATCGATGCCCTCAGCCTGATTTTTGCCCTGCTCATCAGCGGCATCGGTACGCTGGTTTTTTTATATTCATCAAACTACCTTCAAAAACACCCATATCAGGGCCGCTTCTTTGTTTATATGCTCGTATTCATGTCATCCATGCTGGGGGTGGTCACTGCCAGCAATATCGTCTCCCTGTTTATCTTCTGGGAGCTTACCAGCGTCAGTTCTTACCTGCTAATCGGTCTCAACCATGACCAGGAGAGGTCCCGTTATGCTGCGTTGCAGGCACTGCTGGTAACGGGTATCGGCGGTCTGGCGCTTTTGGCAGGTCTCATCCTGCTAGGCCAGGCCAGCGGCAGTCTGGAATTGACAGCCATATTGACCCAGCCTGACGTGCTGCAGGGCAATACTTTATACATGCCCATCCTGATACTGGTGCTGGCAGGGGCCTTCACCAAGTCAGCCCAGTTCCCATTCCATTTCTGGCTGCCCAACGCCATGGAAGCCCCCACTCCCGTCAGCGCCTACCTGCATTCGGCCACCATGGTCAAGGCGGGTATCTATCTGCTGGCGCGTCTGACCCCGGTGCTGGGCGGCACGGACGCCTGGTTATATACAGTAACCGCCTTCGGAACCGTAACCATGCTAGCCGGCGCCTGGATGGCCATACAACAGACCGACTTGAAACGTCTGCTGGCATACTCCACGATAAGCGCGCTGGGCATGATTACCATGCTGCTGGGATTAGGCAGCGATATGGCCGTTAAAGCCGCCCTGGCTATGCTGGTGGCACACGCCCTTTACAAAGGCGCCCTCTTCCTGATGGCAGGCGCGGTTGACCATGGCACGGGTACCAGGGATGTCACTGCCCTGGGGGGACTCCGGCGCATCATGCCTTTTAGCGCTGCCGGAGGTATTATTGCGGGCCTTTCCATGGCTGGCATTCCGCTCACTTTCGGCTTTGTGGCCAAGGAATTATTCTATGAAGCCGCCGGTCACGGCCCGGCTCATCTGCTACTCACCGCCGCCGCCGTACTGGCCAGCGCGGGTTTAGCAGCCGTGTTCGTCATCGCTGTGCTGCGTCCCTTTTTCGGACGCACGAACGTCACTCTCAAACCGCATGAGGTTTCTCCTGTGCTCTGGGTCTGCCCGCTGGTGCTGGGGTTGATTTCTCTGATACTGGGGATGGTACCGGGGCTGGCTGACAGACTGTTTTCGGCCGCCGCTTCGGCGGTGAAAGGTGCGGAGATACCCGTATCTATGGCTCTCTGGCACGGCTTTACTCCGGAACTGGCTCTCAGCGCTCTAACGCTGGCACTGGGGGCAGGCATCTACTTCAGCCGCCGTTGGCTGGCTGCCATACCCGGTCTGTTGGCGCCGGTGGCGGGTATCTCCCCCGAACGCCTCTATATGGGCGGCATCGCCGGAATGCTGCGCATAGCCAAGTTCCAAACCAGGGTTTTACAGAACGGCCGGTTACGTTTCTATTTAATCACTATCCTCTCCACCATCTTCTTGCTGGTGGGATACACGCTGGTTCGTTTCAACGGGCTGCCCGACCCGGGCCAGCTGAAGGCGGTTAATCTACACGAATTCATCATCGCGGCGGCCATGGTAGCGGCGGGGCTAGTGGTGATACGGATGCCTTCACTGCTCAGCGCCGTGGCGGCGATGGGCATCGTCGGTTACGGCACGGCACTCATCTACGTGCTGTTCGGAGCGCCGGACCTGGCCATGACACAATTTTTAATCGAGACGCTGACAGTGGTACTCTTCGTGCTTGGCCTTTACCACCTTCCCCGAAAGGTCACCCGCTTCCCCCTTAAAAAGAAGTTGGTCAACGGCCTGGTGGCGCTATCTTCAGGTGTGCTCATCACCCTGCTGGTGATGGCCGGGACCTCCGAGTCAGGAATTTCCCGGCTGAGTGCTTACTTCGCCGAACACTCCTATTTGCTGGCCGACGGCAAGAATGTGGTCAATGTAATACTGGTCGATTTCCGCGGCATGGATACCATGGGAGAAATTACGGTGTTGGCAGTAGCGGGTATCGGGGTTTATGCCCTGCTCAAACTGCGCCCGTCCCGGAAAGCGGGGAAGAAGTGACATCGCTCATCCTGCGCACCACTACCAAATTCCTGGTAGCCCTGCTGCTCATGTTTTCGATATTTCTGCTGTTACGGGGCCATAATGATGCCGGCGGCGGTTTTGTGGGGGGACTGGTGGCGTCCATCGCCATCATTTTATTCGCCTGGGCGAATACGGTCGCCGAGGCCAGGAAGCTGGTACGCATTGACCCCCGCAGCATTATCGGAATGGGTCTCCTGACCGCCCTCTCCAGTACTATCGCCGCTTTCGTGAACGGTGAGCCTTTTCTGACCGGCCATGTGTGGGCGGTTGACTTTCTGGGTGTCACCTCGCTTAAGCTGAGTACAGCCCTCATATTCGATACGGGCGTGTTTTTAACCGTTTTCGGGGTGACACTGACTATAATCTTATCTCTAGCGGAAGAATAAATGGAACTTTTGATGCCCTATGTAATCGGAGCGCTGTACTCCATAGGTATTTACCTGATGCTCCAGCGCAGCCTGGCACAGCTTATCATAGGGCTGGCGATTCTGACCAACGCCGTCAACCTGTTGATTTTCACCGTGGCCGGTATCAGCCGGGGAGCGTCACCCATCATCGGTGAAGGCCAGACCAGCCTAACCGGGGTCTTCGCCGACCCTGTGGCTCAGGCGCTGATTCTAACCGCCATCGTAATCGGATTCGGGGTATTGGCCTTCGGGTTGGTGCTCGTGTTGCGCGCCTACAAACAGACTGGCAGCGACAACCTGGATGAAATGCAGGACAACGAGGAATGAACGTGCTTATCGTGCTGCCACTCATAATCCCGCTAACCGCAGCCGCCGCCTCAACCGTTTTCTGGCGCTGGCCGCAAGCGCAGCGCTGGATAGCCGTCGCCGGTTCAGCTGGGTTGCTGGCTGCCGCCATCGCGCTGTTCATCTCTGTCAACGGTAACGGTATCCAAGCCACGCAGATGGGAAACTGGCCGGCTCCTTTTGGCATCACCCTGGTAGTCGACCTTTTCAGCGCCATCATGCTGCTGGTGACCGGATTTATGGGGCTGGTGACCACCATCTATTCGCTGGGCAGCATCGATGCCCGTCGCGAGAGTTTCGGTTATTACCCGCTTCTGCAGGTGCTGCTGATGGGCGTCTGCGGAATCTTCCTGACCGGAGACATCTTCAACCTTTACGTCTGGCTGGAGGTCACACTCATCGCTTCGTTCGTATTGATGGCACTGGGGGGTGAAACTCCTCAGCTTAAGGGCGCCATAACCTATGTGGTATTGAATCTGATAGGCTCGGTAACGCTGCTCACCGCCATAGGCATTCTTTACGGAGCAGCCGGCACCCTCAATATGGCCGACCTCAGCCAGGTGCTCAAGAACTCGCCCGAGCCCGGCCTGGTGGTAACCATGGGCATGCTTTTCCTGGTGGCTTTCAGCATCAAGGCCGCCACCTTCCCCCTCTTTTTCTGGCTGCCGGATTCTTACCATACTCCTCCGCCGGCGGTAACCGCTATATTCTCGGCCTTGCTCACCAAGGTCGGCCTTTACGCGCTCATCCGGCTCTTCACCCTGCTTTTCATTCAGGAGACCGGCTATACCCACGCTTTGATACTGGTCATTGCCGGATTCACTATGGTAACCGGGGTTTTGGGGGCGGTGGCGCAGAATCAGATTCGCAGGCTGCTCTCGTTTCATATCATCAGCCAGATTGGCTATCCGCTTCTGGGGCTGGGGCTGCTGACCCAGCGCGGGTTGTCTGCCGCCATCTTTTTCATGGTGCACGTTATCATAGCCAAGGCTTCCCTGTTCCTGGTCAGCGGACTGGTGCATACACTCAGAAATACTTATGATCTGAAGAAGCTGGGTTGGCTCTATCATACCAACCCGCTGGTGGCTTTGCTCTTCTTGTTTCCGGCGGCTTCACTGGCGGGTATTCCGCCCTTTTCGGGGTTTTTCGCTAAACTGGGCCTCATCATGGCTGGATTGGAGTCCGAACAGTATGCCATCGTGGCCGTTTCGCTGGTGGTGAGCATGCTGACACTCTACTCCATGACCAAGATATGGGCTGAAGCTTTTTGGAAAAAATCGCCAGCCACCGATGTTTTACCGGCCTCCCCGGCCAGGCTCAATCCACTGGCCGTCACCGCCACAGCAGTAACAGCCGTCATGACCATCATATTAGGATTGTGGGCTGAGCCTCTGATGGCGGTGGCGTCTCAAGCCTCGGCGCAACTGTTGGATGTTTCCGAATATGTGATGGCGGTGCTGGGGCCATGAGCGGGTTGTTACTGAATCTGTTGCTGGCGCTGGCTTGGGTCGCCCTGTCGGGTAATTTTTCGGTGCCCAACCTGGTCGCCGGTTTCGTGCTCGGTTTTCTGATACTGGGGTTCTTGCGCCGGGCGTTGGGGTTAAGTGCTTATGTCAATAAAGTGCCCGGGGTTCTGTCGCTTATAGTGACCTTCCTCTGGGAACTATTGCTGGCTAACTTCAATGTAGCTTACCATGTCATCACCCCCCGGCATCGCCAGCGGCCGGGTATTTTGGCGCTGCCGCTGGACGTGAATACCGATATCGAAATCACGTTACTGGCCAATATGATATCCCTGACGCCGGGAACACTCAGCCTGCACCTGTCAGCCGACCGCAAGGTGCTTTATATCCACGCGCTAGACATTTGCGACCCCGAAACAGTCAAGCGTAAAATCAAGGACGGCTTCGAGCGCCGCGTAATCGAGGTGATGAGATGAGCGGGACGGGAAGCACCTTTCTAAGCGCGCTGATTCCCTATATCTACGGGGTTCTAGCTATTGGAATAGCGTTGGCACTGGTGCGCATAGTCAAAGGGCCGTCATTGCCCGACCGGGTGGTGGCGCTGGACCTGGTAGCCTCCCTGTCCATCGGCTTCATTGCCGTCAACATAATCGCCCGCCACGAAAACGCCTTCCTTTCGGCAGCGGCGGTACTGGCACTGGTGGTCTTTCTGGGAACGCTATCCTTCGCCCGTTATCTTGAAAAGCGGGGCAAAGATGATTGATTTCATCGTCGCCGGGTTGTTGATAGCCGGTTCGGTCTTTTTGCTGCTGGCATCGGTGGGCGTGGTAAGGATGCCCGATATCTTCGCCCGCATGCATGCCACCACCAAGGCAGCCACTCTGGGTTCCAGCTTCATGCTGACAGCCGTGGCGGTGCATGCCGGGGAAGCAGGTGTGGCGGTGCGAGCGCTGGCTATCATCCTTTTCATGTACGTCACCGCTCCGGTGGTTGCCCATATGATAGGCCGGGCGGCGCATTTTACGGGCGTGCCGCTCTGGAAAGGCACTGTCATTGACGAGTTCAAAGGGCAGCACTATCCCCAAAATGATACTCCAGGCGCATGCCTGATTGGTGGAGTCCCTGACCCGAGGGTTGAGGACACGGAAGACAAAGATTAAACCTGACGGCTCCCCGGCGACTCACCGGCGCTTGTGTG
>CAZPAL010000068.1:6795-7738 GCA_964584525.1 uncultured Dehalococcoidales bacterium
CCCAAGACGGTCCCGAGGAGCGAACCCACCGGTTTTCTGGATTTAAATTGTAAATAAGCGTAATTTTTTTGGATTTAACCCGGCGGTCATCTTCGGATTTTAGCGTGTCAGCCAGTACCCCTTCCTCTATTTTAACAGCCATATCGCCTCCCTAACCGGACGATTTCCCAATGCTAATTGTATATATCGGCCTGTAATGAAGTCATAAGGAAAGCGAAAGGAGCAATAAGGATTTTGTAAAGATTTCCGGTACCGGATGATAGCCGGATAAAAGAGACGTCCGCTATTCGGGCCTGACGAAGCGATAACCGAGGCGGGGTTCGGTTAAAATCAGGCGCGGGTTAGCAGGGTCATCTTCGATTTTATGCCTTAACTGGCCGATGAACACCCTCAGGTATTCCCTCTCGCCTCCATATTCAGGGCCCCAGACATTATGCAGCAGGTCAGCATGGGTAAACACCTTGCCGCAGTTGGCAACCATATATTCAAGCAACCTGAATTCGGTCGGCGTAAGTTTAACCACTTGCCCGCTGTGTTTTACAGTATGGCAGGGAAAATTTACTTCCAGATTTCCGGCCCTGAATACCGGCTGCGGAATTTCTTGGTTGCCGGCATGCCTCAGAGCCACCTTGATACGGGCTAGCAGTTCCTCCACGCTGAAGGGGTTGGTAATATAGTCGTCTGCCCCTTCATTTAAAGCCCTCACTTTATCGCTGTCGTCCCCCCTGACGCTCAGTATGATAATCGGCATGCTGCCCCAAACCCGGATGCGGCGGCACACTTCGTCACCGCTGACCAACGGCATGTTGATATCAAGTATTATCAAGTCAGGAAGCACCCGTTCGGCAGTTTCCAGCGCTTCAGCGCCGTCCCGGGCCAGGTACACCTCATATCCGCGAGCCTTGAGGTTAGCCCGGATAAACAGGCTGATATTGGGTTCATC
>CAZPAL010000069.1:0-4424 GCA_964584525.1 uncultured Dehalococcoidales bacterium
CCCTATTTGTTTTTCTTTTTTGACCGCACACCGGCGGGGTTGTATATAAAACCCGGGGGCGGCCGCACCGCGGCCGCCGACAAACTGCTGCCGGTGGTGGACCAAATGCAGAACCCGGTGAGGCAGGTATCGTACATTAACCGGCTGGCTGAGATAACGGGGGCCGATAAACACGATATTGTCACCCGGCTGCGCCAGAGCCGGGTACAGGCTTATGCCGGCCGGCCGGTGGCAACTCCAAGCAAACCAACCAAGCTGACATCCTGCCGGGTGGAAGAAGAGTGTCTTATTATGCTCATCCGGCACCCTGAACTCGTTGTCCAATGCCTGCAAATTAAAGAAGAGTATTTCGTCAACACCGAAAACAGGGAGATATTCCTGATGTTGCAGCGCACCGCTTCAGTTGAGGCTACACGACAGGCACTGGATAAAGTGCTCGTGGGTTATTTTGATGAACTTGCCGCCAGCAGCTTTCTCGAAGAGCACTTGGACGACAGGCTGCAAAGCATCATACTCAGGCTGCACAAGGACTACCTAAAAAGGCAGGCTCGCAATACCACCGACATCCCCGCAGCAGCCGAGGGCGGGCAACTGAGACAATTGTTCATTGAAGAAGATAAACTGAGGATGCGTAAAAGGAGACAATCGGAATGAGCAAGAAAAAGAGCGTTGACAACCCCCGCCGCTGCCAGGATTTGCCGGACGAGACAGCCAGTCCCGTAATGAGCGAGGTAGAAGAGGAGCCGGACAAGGAAGACATCGAAGAAGAAATGCCTTCCAAGGAAGCCTTGGAGGAAGAGGAGATTCCGCCGGCCGACCTGGCTCTCTCCATGGTCGATCTCGAGGAACCGGGGGTGGTGGACGACCCGGTGCGCATGTACCTGCATGAGATAGGGCGCGTGCCGCTGCTCACCGCCGAAGACGAGAAACGCCTGGCCCAGCAGATGGAGATGGGCAAGCGCATCAGCGAGATCAAGGCGGGTTGCCGCAGGGAGTCCGGGCGCGAGCCGACACCCACCGATACCATCCGCTGCATGCTGACTGAAATCGGCCGGGCGGCGGGTTTCGTCCATGCCATGCAAAAGGAACTGGGACTGCCGAATGAAACCAATTTCAAAAAAGCCCTCTTCGACCCGCAACTGCGCGGCGCCATGGACAACGAAATCGACCAGCGCCTGACACTGGCCCTCTCGCAGTCAATGGGGCTGGCGCTGGCGGAAGTGGAACAGATATTGATCAACCTTTCCCTCAACTCAAACCTTGTTCCGGCCACCGTCATCGAGCAACTTGGGGAAGAGGTGACGCTGGACGAACTGGCCGAAATCGTCAAAACCCAGGCGTTCACCGATGCCATTCAACCCTATGAGGCCAAAACAGGGCGTTACTTCGACGATATGCAACGGGAAGCAACCAAGGCCCAGAAGCACCTCACCGAGGCCAACCTGCGCCTGGTAGTGAGCGTGGCCAAGAAGCATATCGGGCGGGGCATGCCGCTTTTAGACCTGCTCCAAGAGGGCAACATCGGCCTCATCCGGGCCGTGGAGAAATTCGATTACCACCGCGGTTTTAAATTCTCGACCTATGCCACCTGGTGGATACGCCAGGCCATCACCCGCGCCATCGCCGACCAGGCGCGCACCATCCGCATCCCGGTCCACATGGTGGAAACCATCAATAAACTGCTTTCCATCAGCCGCCAGCTTTCACAGGAACACGGGCGGGAGCCAACCCCCAAGGAAATCGGGGAACTGATGGATTTGCCCGCCGAGCGCGTACGCGAGATTATCAAAGTCTCCCAGTTGCCGATTTCGCTCGAATCACCCATCGGTGAAGAAGAAGACAGCCACCTGGGCGACTTCATCGAGGACCAGAACGCCTTGGCGCCGCCGGATGCGGCCTCACGGCAACTGCTCAAAGAACAGATAGATGGGGTGCTTTCCTCGCTTACCCCGCGGGAACGGCGCGTGTTGCAGTTGCGTTTCGGGCTGGAAGACGGGCGCAGCCGCACGCTTGAAGAAGTTGGTAAGGAATTTAACGTCACCCGCGAACGCATCCGGCAGATTGAGGCCAAGGCCTTGCGCAAGCTGCGCCACCCTACCCGCAGCCGCAAACTGAAGGACTACCTGGAATAAAATGATTCCGCTCCGCCTCCGGATGCGCAATTTCATGCCCTACAGGGGGGATACTCCGGCAATTTCCTTCGCCGGAATCCACACCGCCTGCATTTCCGGCGACAACGGGGCGGGTAAATCCTCCATTATCGACGCCATCACCTGGGCGCTGTGGGGCAAAGCCCGGGCTGGCAGCAACGATGAACTGGTTCACCAGGGAACCGCCGAGATGGAGGTGGAGTTCGATTTCAATGCCGGCGGGCAGATTTACCGCATCATCCGCAAGCACAACCTGCCACGCAGCCACAAGGTTTCCGGGCAGGGCAGCCTGGACCTTTTTATCCGCCGCCAGGATGATTTCGTACCCATTTCAGGAGACAGCAAGAGCCAGACCGGGGACAAGATTACCGGCATCCTGCACATGGATTATGAAACCTTCGTCAACAGCGCCTATCTGCGCCAGAGCCACGCCGACGAATTTACCCGCCAGGCGCCTGCCAAGCGCAAAGAGGTGCTGGCCAGCATCCTCAGCCTGGAAGTGTATGACAGCTTCGAGAAGGAAGCCCGCGAGAGGGCACGCAGCGCCGCTCAGGAAAAAATCAGGCTGGGAACCAGCCTCAACGAAATCGAGCTTGAACTCAGGCAAAAACCACTGGTCGCCTCTCAGCTCGATTTCGAAAGGAAACAGCTTGAAGGCCTTGAAACCGGGGTGCGGAGCAGCGAAGCGGCCGTAAAAACGCTGGCAGAAAAGCTGCGGGAAGGCGAGGCGGCGCAGTTCCGCCACCAACAACTGGTCCGCAGCGTCAGCCAGCACCAGGCTGACCTGCTGCGGGAGGACAAGCGCCGTGAACAGTCGGAGAAGCGGGTGGCTGAATTCAGTGCGCTGGCCGCCGGACGGACCGTCATCGAAGCCGGTTTCGCCGCCTTCTCCCGCGCCCGGGCGGCATATGAAATGTCCAACCAGCGCGCCCGTCAGCTTTATCATCTCAAGGAGCGTGCCGCCGAACTGGAAAAGGTCATCCTGCAGGCCCAGGGCAGGCTGAACGCCGACCACAAGGTTTGTGAAAACCGCATCAACCAGCTCGAAACCCAGGCGGATTCACTGCCAGCTCTGGCGGAGGAACTGAAAGCGCTGGAACCGCTGCGCGCGGAGGCAGTTCAGCTGGAAGGGTTCATCAAGGCCGAACGCCAGGCTTCCCAGTCACTCAGGTCCCGGATAGCCGCCGGAACAGCAGAAATAACCCGCCTCAAACAGGCTATCGGCGAGACAGACGAACGGCTTGAAATGCTGGCTGAATGCGGTATTGGGGCAGCTTGCCCACTGTGCGAAACCGAGCTGGGAGAAGACAGGGTGCGGCTGGTGCAGGAAAAATACGCCCGGGAACGGCTCGAGAAAAGCGAGGGCATAACCCGGCTCAACCAGGAGATTGAAGCGGATAACCGGCGCCTGAAAATATGCGAGGATGAAATCGCCCGTTTTGAGGCCGAATACCGGTGCCTCATTGAAAAAACGACAGCCGGGGAAGCCCGTGTGGAACAGGCGTCCAGGGAAGCCCGGCAGGCTGCCGCCCAGCTCGAACCGGAAAGAGAAGCGCTGGCCGAAATCGAGCGCAGGCTGGCCCTAAAAGAATATGCCGCCGCCGAGCAGGAGGCTTTAGGCCAATTGATGGCCGAAGTCGAAGGCCTGAAGTACGATGACAGACAACACGAAGCCTTGCGGGCCGAAATGGAAACCGGGCAGCGCTTCGAGGAGCAAAAACGGAACCTCGACGAAGCCCTGCGCCTGTTGCCCGCCGAAGAGGAAACCTTGAACCTGACCAGGCAATCCCTGCTGGACCTGGAAGCGAGGCTGCGGGAAGACGAGGAAGGGATAGCGGAGCTTTCGGGCATACTGGCCGAACTGCCGCTGCTCAGAACGCAATTCAAGGCGGCGGAGGAAGAGCGGCAGGCGCTCACCACCCGCCGGCAAGCCGCCAGCCAGACTATCGGTGGACTGGAGCAGAAGCTATCCGACCTCACCTCCACGGAAACCAAACTCCAGGACAGGCGCCGCCGGATGGAGGATGTCAGTCGTGACGAATCTGTTTACGAGCAATTAAGCGCAATTTTCGGTAAAAAAGGCATTCAGGGCATCCTGATTGAAACCGCCCTGCCAGAGATTGAAGAGGAAGCCAACCGCCTGCTCTCGCGCATGACCGATAACCGCATGCACCTGGCTTTTGAAACCCAGAAATCGACTAAAAAAGGGGATACGGCTGAGGTACTGGACATACTGATTGCGGATGAGCTGGGTACCCGCGATTACAACCTTTT
>CAZPAL010000069.1:4434-7649 GCA_964584525.1 uncultured Dehalococcoidales bacterium
GGCCTTCCGCATCGACTTCTCCATCCGTATCGCCCTCTCCAGGCTGCTGGCCCGCCGCGCCGGCGCTCCCCTGCCCACGCTGATTATAGATGAAGGGTTCGGCACGCAGGACGCCGACGGCATTGAAAAGCTCAAGGAAGCTATCAGGACGATTCAGCACGATTTCCAGAAAATTATCGTCATCACCCATATCGAAGAGCTCAAGGACGCCTTCCCCAGCCGCATCAATGTGGTAAAGAAAGCGGATGGTTCGGTCATCGAGGTAAGTTAGCCCGGCGGCGTGCCACCCTTACAACCCCAGTTCGCCGCTGACGGACTGCATGGCTTCCAGCCCGATGGAGATAAATTCATCCAGCTCCAACCCGATGGCGCTGCAGCCGGCAATCTGTTCACGGGACGCCCCGGCGGCAAAACTCTTTTCCTTGAAACGCTTGCGGATGGATTTGGCTTCCACCCCGCTCAGTTTTTTATCCGGCCTCACCAGCGCCCCGGCGGTAATCAATCCTGTCAGGGGGTCGGCGCAGAAAAGCGCCTTATCCAGCAAGGTCCGGCAGGGAATGCCGTGCGCTTCGTTATGAACCAGCACCGCCTGCACCACTGCCGCCTCGACGCCCATCTGCTGCAGCAGTTCCGCCCCGCTGCGGGAATGAAGGCTCATATCGCCGCCGCAAATCTCGACATCTATATCGTGCAGCAGCCCTGCCAGCCCCCACTGCTGCTCATCCTCCCCGAAACGCCGGGCCAGAGCACGCATGATGGCCTCGGTAGCCAGCATGTGTTTTATCAGATTCTGGTTTTCCACCCTGCTGTGGATGGCTTTTAAGGCTTCTTCACGGTTCATGTTCGCCTCCGCTGGTTATGCTTCGATGGGAACGGCTGCCTCCAGCACCGGCTTGAGGTAATAGCCGGTGGCGGAGGAGGGATGGGCGGCAATCTCTTCGGGCGTGCCTGCCGCCACCACCGAGCCGCCGGCATCGCCGGCGCCGGGCCCCAGATCGATAATCCAATCCGCGCTTTTTATGACGTCAAGGTGGTGCTCGATGATAACTACCGAATTTCCCGCGTCCGCCAGCCTCTGCAGCACGGTCAGCAGCGCCGCCACGTCCTCGAAGGAAAGGCCGGTGGTTGGTTCATCCAGGATATACATGGTACGCCCGGTGGCTCGTTTAGAGAGTTCGGAAGCCAGCTTGATGCGCTGGGCCTCGCCGCCGGACATGGTGGTGGCCGGCTGCCCCAGATGGATATACCCCAGCCCCACCGCCCACAACGTTTCCAGCTTGTTTTTCACCCTGGGAACGTGCTGGAAAAAGACCAGAGCTTCTTCCACTGTCATATCCAGCACCTCGGCGATGTTCTTGCCCTTGAACCTGACTTCCAGCACTTCACGGTTGTAGCGCGCTCCCTGGCAGATTTCACAGGGCACGGTCACGTCCGGCAGGAACTGCATCTCAATCTGGATGTAGCCTTCGCCGCGGCAGGCTTCGCAGCGGCCGCCCTTGACGTTGAAAGAAAAGCGTCCGGCGCCGTAACCGCGCATGCGCGCCTCGGCGGTGGAGGCGAAGAGTTCGCGCACCGGGGTGAACAGCCCGGTGTAGGTGGCGGGATTGGAACGCGGCGTGCGCCCGATGGGGGACTGGTCGATGTTGATGACCTTGTCCAGGTTTTCAATACCACTCAGGCTGTCGTGTTCCCCCGCCCTCTCGCGGGCGCGGTAAAAGGTCTGGGCCAGCTTGCGGTAGAGAATCTCGTTGATGAGGGTGGATTTGCCGCTGCCGGAGACCCCGGTAACACACACCATCTCTCCAAGCGGAATGTCCACATCCAGGTTCTTAAGGTTGTTCTGGCGCGCTCCCCGGATGGCCAGCCGGCTCCCGCTGCCCTGCCGCCGCCGCGCGGGTACGGGGATGCGTTTTCGGCCTGAAAGATAGGCGCCGGTGAGGGAGGCGGGCGATTCCAGAATGTCCTCCAGCGTGCCACTGGCCACCACCCACCCCCCGTGTTCGCCTGCCCCCGGCCCCATGTCAATTATGTAATCGGCGGCCCGCATCACCGCCTCGTCGTGCTCCACCACCAGCACGCTGTTACCCAGTTCGCGCAGTCTCTTAAGCGTCTGTACCAGCCGGTAATCGTCGGCCGGGTGCAGCCCGATGGTGGGTTCGTCGCAGATATAGAGCACCCCCATCAGTCCGCTGCCTATCTGGGTGGCCAGCCTTATCCGCTGGGCTTCGCCGCCGGAAAGGGAGGAGGAGGTGCGGTGCAGCGTCAAATAATCCAGCCCCACGTCGTCCAGGAAACGCAACCTGGAAGCGATTTCCTTAAGTATTTCACGGGCGATAGCCTGCTCCTTGCGGGAAAGCCCGGTCGCCGCACCCGCCAGTCCGCCTACCCACGCCAACGCCCCACTGACCGCCATGCTGGAGGCTTCCACGATGTTGCGGCCGTCCACGGTCACCGCCAGCGCTTCCGGCTTCAGCCGCCGGCCCTGGCACACCTGGCAGGGACTGGCCACCATGTACTGGGCCATGCTTTCGCGCGACATCTCGGACTCGGTATCGCGGTAAAGCCGTTCCATGCGCGGGATGACCCCTTCGAAGCCGTTAGAATACTGGCGTACGCGGCCGAAGCGGTTGCGATACTGGTACGCTTCCCCACCTTCCCCGCGCAGGATGACATCCAGTGCCTGCCGGCTGAGGTTTTTTACCGGCGTGTTGACGGAAAATTTGTAGCGCCGCGCCAGGTCCTCTATCTGGTGAAAGTACCAGGTCTGGAACTGGTAGGGGTGGATGGCCCCTTCCGCCAGCGAAAGGTCGTGGTTGGGCATCAGCAGTTCGGGGGCAAACTCCATCTTGATGCCCAAGCCGGTGCAGGCCGGGCAAGCTCCGTGCGGGCTATTGAAACTGAAAGTGCGCGGTTCCATTTCGCCCACGCTGATGCCGCATACCCCGCAGGCGAATTTTTCGGAAAAGAGCAATTCCTCTCCGTCAAGCACCGAGATGAGCACCACTCCCCCGCCCAGTTTGAGGGCGGTTTCCACCGAATCCGCCACCCGGCTGCCGCCGTCGCCCTGGCCGATAACCAGCCGGTCCACCACCACGTCGATTGAATGTTTTTTCTGCTTGTCCAATGTTATGTCATCTGATAGTTCGCGAACCTTGCCGTCGATGCGCACCCTGGCGTAACCCGCCTTGCTCAAATCGGCCAGCACCTCCCGGTAC
>CAZPAL010000070.1:0-7643 GCA_964584525.1 uncultured Dehalococcoidales bacterium
GAATATCTTTTCAGCAAGGTGGGGCCGCATTACTACGACCGCGTGGACGTGCGCTTCGCGCCTGCTGACCGTGAATTTATCATCGCACGTCTCAGGCAGAGCGAGCCCGCCAGCATCGACGGGTCGCGGGTCATTAAAAAGGAACCGCAGGACGGATTCAGGTTCATACTGGAAGACGGCAGCTGGCTCCTCATCCGTTTTTCGGGAACCGAGCCGCTGCTGCGCATCTATACCGAAACCGACAGCAACGCCCGGGTAGGCAGAATGCTGGCCATCGGTGCGGACCTGGCAGGAGTGAAGATATGAGCGACATCAACCTGGATGAAGCGGAGGTCTATCGACGCCTCGACCCCCAGCACATGCTGGGGCATATCCGTGACGCAGCCGGGATGGCTGAACAGGCTTGGCAGGCGGTGATGGAACTAACTCTACCCCCGGAATACAGACGGGTCAACCGCCTGGCTATCCTGGGCATGGGCGGCTCCGCTATCGGAGGCGACCTGCTGGCGGGGTTGGTCTGCGGGGAGTCCCGCGCCAGCATCAGCATTCACCGCGGCTACAGCCTGCCTGCTTTCGTGGACAGCCGCACGCTGGTCATCGCTTCGAGCTATTCCGGTACCACCGAGGAAACGCTCAGCGCTTTCCGGCAGGCTTTATCCAGCCCGGCAAAAAAGCTAGTGATAACCACCGGGGGAGAACTTGGCAAACTGGCTGCGGAACATGAAATACCGGCCTTTATTTTCGATTACAAATCGCCTCCCCGCGCGGCCATGCCTATCAACCTGATGGCACTCATCGGCATCGCCCAGAAACTGGGGTTGATTACGGATAAAACAGGAGACGTGGAAGAGGCGCTCGGCGTGCTGGCGGAGGTTGACGGGGAGTTGAATCCAGCCGTGCCGGCGCATGATAATCCCGCCAAGCAACTGGCACAGTTGCTGCAGGGCCAGATGAGCGTCATCTACGGAGCGGAGTTCTTGGCTGAGGTGGCCCATCGCTGGAAAGGCCAGATTAACGAAAACGCCAAGGCCTGGGCTTTTTATGCGGCACTGCCCGAATTGAACCACATGGATGTTACCGGCGTCACTTTTCCACAGGGATTCAATGACGGTGTTCGGGTTATCATGCTGTGGTCCCCCCTATTTCACCCCCGCATCCTGCGCCGCTTCGATGTCACCGCAGAACTGTTGGCGCGCGAAGGTATAGAATACCTCCGCATCGAGGGAACCGGCCGCAGCCCGCTGGCCCAGGTGATGGGGCTGATACTGCTCGGTGATTATGTCAGCTACTACCTGGCTATCCTCTACGGCGCCAACCCATACCCCATCCCGGCAGTGGACCAACTCAAGGTCAAAATGGGTCCGCCACCCGCCTGAGCCCCCATTTTCCCCCAACCAGAAAGCCGCCGGATAAATCCGGCGGCTTTTCGTTTCCTCAAGGCGCCTGGCCTGATTTAGCGCTTGGTGTACTGGGTAGCCTTGCGAGCCCGTTTCAAACCGGGTTTCTTGCGTTCCTTGGCGCGCGGGTCGCGGGTCAATAACCCCTGTGCCCGCAGCAAGGTGCGGTTCTTTTCGTCCTCTTTGAGCAGCGCGCGGGAAATGCCCAGAGAAATGGCGCCGGCCTGGCCGCTGATGCCGCCGCCGGCGGTAATGACTACCACGTCATATTTGCCGGCCGTATCGGTCACACTGAAGGGCTTAACGATAGTCAACTGATGGTCGGCGCGCGGAAAGCGCTCATCGTAGGAGATGCCGTCCACCAAAATCGCCCCGTTGCCGGGCATCAGACGCACCTGGGCAACCGCGGTTTTGCGCCTGCCGGTGCCGCTTATATAAGTTTTCTTAACTGCCATCATTTCCTCCCTAAGCCTCAGTCGGCTGCTGTTTAGTCTTGTTTACGTTGGCGGCTCCCGGATAAACCCTGAGTTTCTTAATCATGGCGTCTCCCAGGGTATTGCGGGGCAGCATCCCGCGCACGGCATGCTGGATTACCATTTCCGGTTTGGTTTTCATCATCTGTTCCAGGCTCACGGTCTTGAACCCGCCGGCATAACCCGAATGGCGGGCATACTGCTTCTGGGTCATTTTATTTCCGGTAACCGTGACCTGAGAAGCGTTAATAACCACTACCCGGTCCCCGGTATCGAGGTGCCGGCTGTAAACAGGCTTGTATTTGCCCATCAGATGCTGCGCCGCTTCGGCTGCCAGCTTGCCGAGCACCGCCCCGGCGGCGTCGATGACATGCGTCTGGCGTTTGATTTCCCCTGCTTTTACACTATATGTTTTCATCTGTAACTTCCTTCAAATAATTGCTGTATTCGATGCGGTTCAAATAAAGTCCGCAGGCCGGCACCACCGGTCCAGCCAGCGCCGCTTGACAGGCCTTTAAAATGTTACCAAACTCTTCGACAGTCAGGCGTGACTGTCCTACACGTATCAGCGTACCCACGATGTACCGCACCTGATGCGGCAAGAAAGCGTTGGCAGTGATGCTGAAGGTGAGCATGTCTCCCTCGCGCTTTATTCCAGCCCTGTAAACCCGGCGCCGGGTGGATTTGCCCGTTTTCACCGGCGCGCTGAACGAGGCAAAATCATGCTCTCCCACCAAAAGCCGGCAGGCATCATCCATCAGCTGTTCGTCCAGTTTTCCCGGAACCTGGTAGGCCCGGCCTCTCCATAGCGGAGAGCGAGTGTCCACGTTCAGGATGTGATAGACATATTCCCGCCGGGTAGCCCTGCGCCGCGGGTCGAAGTCGATATCTACCTGGCAGGCGCTCTTCACCGCGATATCTGCCGGCAGGTAGTGGTTAAGGCCATGCACGAATGCTCTGGCCTCCAACCCGCAGGAAGTACGGAAACTGACAACCTGGCCTCCCGCATGCGTGCCGGCGTCGGTGCGGCTGGCCAGATAGACGCGTATCTTCTCGCCGGTCAGGCTGAGCAGGGCGGATTCAATCCGGCACTGCACGGTCGGCCGCAAGCTCTGAGCCTGGGAGCCGGAATAGTTTCCGCCATCATATTCGATAACCAGCGCCATACCCCTGGCCGGTTTTGGACTCTCCAAAACCTCGCCGCGTTCAATTTCCCTGCCCAGTAACGCTACCGTCATAATCCTTGATTACACCAATTCTATCTGGGCCATCCTGGCCCCATCGCCCACGCGCGGCAAGAGTTTGGTTATGCGTGTATAACCGCCCGGGCGCTCGGCAAAGCGCTTGGCGAAGTCTTGGAAGACCTTGTCCACCACCTCTTTGCGATAGATGAAGGCCAGCGCCTGGCGCCGCGCCGAAAGATCACCCTTCTTGCCCAGGGTAATCATTTTCTCGGTCATCGAACGGATTTCCTTAGCCTTGGCTTCGGTGGTCACAATTTTTTCATTGTCCAGCAGGCTGGTAACCAGATTGCGGTACATGGCCATGCGCGCCGCCGTCGGCCTATCGAACTTTCTGCCTGATATCTGATGTCTCATTTATTCACCTTAAATCGAATCATATTATTCCGCTTTCTTTTTCTTGCGGGCGGGCTTCTCTGCAACAGGCTCGGCTTCTTCCATCGAACCATAGGTAAATGGAACGCCCAGCCCCTGCAGTTTCTCTTCAACTTCCTGGCGTGACTTCTGCCCGAAATTGCGCAGGGCAGCGATTTCTTTTTCACCCAGATTGACCAGGTCTCCCACCGTGTTGATGCCGCCCCTGCGTAAACAGTTCATGGAACGGACGGAAAGGTCCAGCTTCTCTACCGGCAGATTGAAAACATCCTCTGGAATAGATGCCCGTCTGGCCAGCTTTTCCTCATCCAACTGGTTGGCCCGGCCATATTCCACGAAAGGCTTGAACTGTTCGACCAGCATAGCCGCTGCCCGGCTGACGGCCCGCGCCGGCTTGACGGTTCCATCCGTCCAGACTTCCAGCGTCAGCCGTTCCTGGCTGGTTTCGCGCCCCAGATGCATGGGCTCGGTGGTGAAGTTCACCTTGCGCACGGGGGTAAAGATGGCATCCACCGGAATGGTGCCGACCAGCAGGTTATTCGAGGAATCGGCGGTGCGATAACCGGTGCCTGTTTCCACTTCCATCTCAACATATAATCTACCGTCGGCGGAATCAATGGTGGCCAGATACAGTTCGGGATTTACAATTTCGAAATCCATGGAGGCGGTGATATCCGACGCGTGAACCTCTCCCTTGCCCTCTTTTTCCAGCACCAGCTTGCCGGACTGCCCGCTGACTGATTTAACACGCAGCGATTTGACGTTGAGCAAGAAATCCAGCACGTCTTCCTTGATGTTCGGGATTGGGGCGAACTCGTGCTGTATCCCCTCGATATGAACGGAGGTTACCGCGGACCCGGGCAGGTAGCGCAGCAGCACCCGGCGAAGAGCGTTGCCCAGCGTCGTGCCGAACCCCTTTTCGAGGGCTTCCACTATGAAACGACCGTAACTGTCGTTTTGTTCCAGACATTCTATTTTTGGGTTAGTTAGGCTTGCCACATCCGGCCTCCTTGCCTCCTAGCGTGAATAATATTCCACGACCGAGGCCATATCAAACTTGGCCTCAATGTCGCCCGGTGTAGGCAGTCCCAGCACTCGCCCGACCATCTGCTGGCGTTCAAGGTTCAACCAGCCCGGAATCACCTTGCTGGCGACAACCTCGGATGACATTTTGAAATATTCGCTCTTGCGGCTGGATTCGTGCCAGCCGATGACATCCCCGTCTTTAATCAGATACGAGGGTATGTCCACCCGGTGGCCGTTGATGATGAAATGGCCGTGGCTCACCAGCTGGCGTGCCTGAGAGCGCGAATCGGCAAAGCCCAACCGGTAGATGACGTTGTCCAGCCGGCGTTCCAGCAGCACAATCAGGTTATCGCCGGTGATGCCTGCCTGCCGTTCGGCTTGGGCGAAAAAGCGGCGGAACTGGCGTTCAAGTAACCCGTAACTGTAACGCACCTTCTGTTTTTGGCGCAACTGCAGCCCGCGGTCGGACATGCGGCGCCGGCGGGTCAACTGCGGGCCGGGAGGCTTGGGGCGTTTATCCAGCGTGCATTTGGTAACGCACTTGTTCCCCTTGAGCATGAGTTTATCCCCGCTGCGGCGGCAAAGGCGGCAATTAGCTTCGGTATATCTGGCCATTGACTACACACGCCTCCTTTTCGGCGGACGGCAGCCGTTATGGGGCACAGGCGTCACGTCCCTGATACTGGTAACATACAGCCCGGATGCCTGCAGGGCACGGATGGCGGCCTCGCGGCCGCTGCCGGGGCCCTTGACGTACACCTCGACCTGCTTCATGCCCATGTCCATCGCCTTGCGAGCGGCGCTGGTGGCCGCCATCTGGGAGGCATAGGGAGTACTCTTGCGCGAGCCTTTGAACCCCGACGCCCCGGAGCTGGAACATGAAATCACGTTGCCCTGCGGGTCGGTCAGGGTTACGATGGTATTATTGAAAGTAGCCTGGATGAAGGCTTTCCCGGACGGGATAACCCTCTTCTCTTTCTTCCTGGTCGTTCTTTTTTGTTGTGCCATATATATCTCCTAATTAATACGCTTGACGTGTGCCGCCGCTATTTCTTGGCTCCGCGCTTCTGCCCGCGCCCGGCTACGGTCTTGGGTTTGCCCTTGCGCGTGCGGGCGTTGGTCCGCGTGCGTTGCCCGTGGACCGGCAGCCCCCGGCGATGACGCAGCCCACGGTAGCAACCGACATCAATCAGCCGCTTGATGTCCATCCCCACCATCTTGCGCAGCTCGCCCTCGACACGATACTCTTTGTCGATAATCTCGCGCAGGCGGTTGAGTTCTTCCTCGGACAGGGCATCAACCTTCGTGGCAGGGTCAATCCTGGTCCTTTCGAGAATACGCTCAGAGCGCGTCGGGCCGATGCCGTAGATATACTGCAACGAAATCCTGATATGCTTGTCTTTTGGAATGTCAACCCCAGCAATACGTGCCATCTAATTCTCCTTCGACCCTAACCCTGTCTCTGCTTATGCTTGGGGTTAGTACAAATATTCCGGACGACACCGTGCCGCTTGATAATCTTGCACTTTTCACATTGCGTTTTTACCGATGCTCTTACTTTCATGGCTTCCTTCCCTTTACTTAAACCGATAGGTGATGCGCCCGCGCGTAAGGTCGTAAGGAGACAATTCCACCAGCACCTTGTCGCCGGGCAGTACCCTTATATAATGCACCCTGATTTTACCTGAAATATGGGCCAGTACCGAATGCCCGTTGGCCAGCTTGACCTGAAAGCAGGCGTTAGGCAGGGCTTCGGTGACCGTTCCTTCAACTTCTATCGCTTCTTTTTTAGCCATTATGCTCCCCACCGCCTATGAGAGTCAGCACTTCCGCCTGACCCGGGGTGACGATCACCGTGTGTTCGAAATGGGCCGCCAGGCTTCCGTCAGCCGTGCTTACCACCCAGTGATCCGCCCCGACTCTGGTGCGCCAGCCGCCCAGAGTCAGCATCGGTTCGATAGCCAGGGCCATGCCTGCTTTAAGCTCGAGACCGGTGCCGGCTTCACCGATATTAGGAATGAGCGGGTCTTCATGCAGGGCTTTGCCGATTCCATGCCCGGAGTATTCACGGATGACGCCGTAGCCCCGTTTTTCGGCGTAACTCTGTATGGCATAGGAAACATCCCCCAGCCTGCCGCCCGCGCGCACCGCAGCGATGCCGGCTGAAAGAGCCTCCCCGGTGACTTCCATTAACCTTCTGGCCCGCGGTCCCGGTTCGCCGGCCGCAACCGTAATAGCAGCGTCAGCGTTGTACCCTTTCACGATGGCGCCGAAATCCAGCGAAACGATGTCCCCCTCTTTAATTACGCGTTCACCGGGGATACCGTGGACGATTTCGTCATTGATGGACACGCACAGGCAGCCGGGGTACCCGCGGTAACCCTTGAACGAAGGTTTCGCTCCCATCGCTGCCGTCTCTTTTTCAGCCATGGCATCCAGTTCTCTGGTGGTGATACCCGGTTCCACTCTCGTTTTCAATAAATCCAGCACCCGCGCCACCACCCCGCCGGCTTCCCGCATGGCGCAGATTTGTGGTTCTTTCTTGATAATGATATTCATTTCCATGCTCCGCCTGCCAGGGCATTGACGATGCGGCCGGCAACCACCCCGATTTCTCCCTCTCCGTTAACCCGCACCAGCTTTCCCTGGCTGCCATAATATTCTATCAGAGGCGCGGTTTCCGTGAAATACACCTCAAGCCGCTTTTTTATCGTTTCCAGCCCGTCATCCGGCCGTTGGTAAAGCGCGCCATGGCATTGGACACAGGCTTGCCCCTCCCCGGTCTGCCCCGGTGGTAGATTGTGCGCCCAGCCAGACTGGCTCCTGGCTGCTGTTCCGCGCCTGTTCCGCGCCGGCCGCAACTACTATATTATTATATTTTAGGGATGAAAATCCATGAACGGCAGGGCGTGATCCTGCATTCCAAGACCGATGCGATCACGCTCGATCAGTGGAAGCGCCGCCCGCTCGATCTGCGACTCAAGGAATGGTTCGCGCGGGTCTGGGAGTACTGGCTGTGAGCCGGGCCACGGCAACAAGCGGATCGCTGTCGCGGCCTGCTTCGCCCTCATCCTGGACTGAATGCCGGCGCCCTTCCTGGGGCGTACCTGGCACTGGACCGACCTCCAAAC
>CAZPAL010000071.1:0-7603 GCA_964584525.1 uncultured Dehalococcoidales bacterium
CCCCCCGGTATCTGTCGCGTCCCCGTGCTAACATGCCCTGAAGAAAACATAAGGAGCATGGAATGGACGAAACTGAAGAACTGGAGGAAGCCCTGGAGGAGGGATACGTACCCTTCGGCTACCCGGCCGGGAGGCGCCGGGAAAGGTTGCAGGAAAAGAACAAGAACACCATCGCCGCCTTTCTAGGCAGCGGCAAGCGCTATACCCAGGTGGGGGTGGTGCCGCGCTACTACGCCGGCTTGATGGCCTGGGCGCTCAGGTGCCACCTGGAGCGTTCCGGCTGCGACGTGCAGCGCACGCTGGGCTATCATCAGCGCCAACCGGTGTTCGAAGATATCGAAACCGGGCCCGGGAGCAAGGAAAATCTGCTGGTGGACGGCCAGATGCTGGCCAGGCTGGGCAAGGTAGACCTCATCATCACCGTGGACCTGCACGGCCGCGGCCATACCATCTGCCTGGAGGGGACGGCGCGCCACCGTAAAAAAATTGACGCTTTCATCCTGGAGGCGCTGCAGGTTGCCCGCTCGGAGAATTTCTACCGCGGGCAGAAACTGGAGTACAGCGGTTCGCTGGAATTCCTGGCGGTCAAGGAGCGAGCCTGGGAGAGCATCATCATGGACGCGGATACCCGGCGTGAAATCCGCGCCAACACGGTGGAGTTCCTGCAAAAGGCGCCGCTCTGGGAAAAATACGGCATTCCGGCCAGGCGCGGGGTGCTGCTTTCCGGCGAACCGGGCACCGGCAAAACCATCATCTGCCGTGCCCTGATGGCCGAAGCGCATGGCATGACCTGTATCAGCGCCAGCGCCTACTGCCTGGAAGCCGAAGGTTACATTTCCAGCCTTTACGAGGTGGCGCAGGAACTTTCCCCCTGCCTGGTGTTCATCGAAGACATCGACCTCATCGGCCAGGAGCGCACGGAATACGGTTACAGCCATGGCTCGGCGCTGCTGGCGCTGCTGGGGGAGATGGACGGGGTCGAGGCCCGGCAGCAACTGGTAACGATAGCCACCACCAACTGCCTGGCCAGCCTGGATAAAGCCCTCAGCCAGCGGCCCTCCCGGTTCGACCGCATCGTCTGTCTTAAACGCCCGGCGCTGGCCGAGCGGCAACAACTGGTGGGACGCCTCTGCCGGCGCATACCACTGGCGGCGCACGTCCAGGAATACATCGCCCGGCACGCCGAAGGCTGCACGCCGGCACAATTGCAAGAGGCGGTCTTCGGGCTGGCGGTGGAACACGGCGAAAACGTGGCTGCCGTGGGCACGGACGAGGTGGAAGGCATCCTGTCGCGCCTGGCCGGCCGCCACGGGCACAAACTGGGGTTCGTGGTTCAGAAGGAAGAGGAAATCAATCTATTCAGCCGTAACGGCATCAGCCATAACGAGGTGGGGAATGGTGACAGGGACAAGCCCGCGGGCGCATAGCGCGCGGCTGCTCCTGTTCACCCTGGCTGCGCTGCTGGGACTGGCTCTGGCGGCGGTGCTGCTGCATGAGGCGGCGCACGCCGGGGCGGCGCTGGTGCTGGGAGTGGATGACATAAAGTTCGGATTCTACGGATTCAACCCGGCCGTTTTTATGCCTCCAGGCACGCCGACGGGTATTCTAAAAATCATCCACTACGCCGGGGGGCTGGGGTCGGGCGCTGCCGGCATCGCCGCCTATGTCGTTTGGCGGCGCGTTTACCGGCGCGCTCCCACCGCCCGGGCCTGGCTCTTGGGCGTGGCCCTGGCAGTCGTCACCGGCTGGCAGATAGCCAACGGCGTCGTCGAGGGAAGGATGCACTCAGCCTATATCTTGTGGTCGGGGGATTTATTCACCCTTACCAACTTGCTGATGGGAATGGGAATGATGGAGGGAATGCTGATTCACCGCTGGCTGAACCCCCCGCTGCGCAAAGTCACCACAAGGGAGCGATGATATGGGAACCGAAAAGTGCCCGATATGTGACGGCCGGGGCGAGGTAACCTGCCCGGTGTGCTGGGGGGAGGGCATCGTGATGGGGTTTATAAGCCCGGCCGACTGGTGCCCACCTGTAACGGTGAGGGCACGCCGGCCTGTTACCGCTGCAACAGCCGGGGGATGATTGAGACGGGTGAAGGTTAAAGCCAGCAGGTTAACACCACATGCTTTCCGCCGCGCAATTCCGCCCGGCGATACGCCCGAAAACCAGGCAGTCCGTGATGGAGCAGCTTCCCAGGCGGCAAGCCCCGTGTATCCCGCCGGTGACCTCACCGGCGGCGTATAAGCCGGCAACCGGCTGCTGACGCAGGTCTATCACGCGGGCACCCGTGTCAATCTGAACCCCGCCCATAGTGTAGTGAACCTTGGGCCACAACCGCACTGCGTAATAGGGAGGATGGGACAGCGGCAGGGCACCGGACAATAGAGGTTTACCGAAATCTTCGTCAGTACCGTTCTCAATGAAGCGGTTGAATCTGTTCACCTCGATTTCCAATTCCTGGCAAGCAGTTCCATAGTAGGCGCCCAGTGCCTCCAACTGGTCGAAGCTCTTGATAACACCTTTCTTCAGCCCGTGCTCAATACTCCAGCCGGACTTTTTGACCGCCTCGGAGTCGGCAATGCCCAAACAAGGTTCGCCGGCAGCCAGGATAGCATCTGCCACTGTTTTCCGGTCCCCCAGTTCATTGACCAGGCGCTTGCCCGTTTTGGGATGCACAATGATGCCGTACTGAAACACGATGTAATCGGCAAAGCCGGGTACTTCACCGTAACCCTGTTCATCAGGCGAAGCCCAGGGACCAAGCTGGATGTGGGACAACTGGACCGGGTTAGCCCCCAGCATCAGGGCCTGGGTTAAACCTTCAGCGGTGGCGAAGGGTTTGTTGGTGGTATCTACGGCGCTGCCCAGCCTGGGGTCTTGCGCCTCCCGGAAGGCGACATCGGCGCCGAAACCGCCGCTGGCCAGGATGACGCCCCGGCGGGCGTGAATGGATTTGACTGAGCCCGCCTGCGGCTGGCGGTGGTCGTAGCCTTCGCGCAGCGTGACTCCAACGACCCGACCGTTCTCATTTCGGATGAAGGACTCAAAGCGTGTCTGGGTGCGGAGGTCTATCCCCAATTCATCGATTTTTAGAACCTCGCGCCGGATGATGGCAGCCCCGGTTTTGCCGACAGGCGTGTAGCAGCGAGCCACGGAGTGGCCGCCGAAGCGGTCCAGCCTGTCCATATATTCAACGCCCAGGTATTCAGCCGACCAGCGCAGGGTTTCATCCGATTTTTCAGCCAGCACCCGCACCAGTTCCGGGTGGTTCAAACCCAATCCGGCGCGCAGCATATCGGCGGCCATGATTTCAGGTGAATCGACGATTCCCAGCTTGCTTTGAAGCGGGGTGCCCGCCGCGGCAATGCCGCCGTCGCTGATAATCGAGTTGCCGCCGGGGGCCCGCATCTTCTCCAGCACAATTACGCTCGAGCCGGCACGGCGCGCCTCAATGGCGGCTGCCAGGCCGGCGAATCCGGCCCCGATGACCAAAACATCAGTGACTTCAGGTTTTTCCATCTCTTACTCCCGTTTGTGCCGGCTTATAATCAGGATTTGGCTGTTTTCTGCGGACGCGCACCCAGCGCCCCGGTGATGCGGTCAATGATGATAGCCAGCAGCACAATGCTCAGCCCTGCCTCCACGCCTCTGCCGATATCGATGCGGTTGATGGCCTGCAGCACTTCCAGGCCCAGGGTGCGAGCGCCAATCATGGAAGCGATGACTACCATGGCCAGTGCCATCATGGTTGTCTGGTTGATACCCACCATGATGGAGGGCACCGCCAGCGGCATCTGCACGCCCTTCAAGAGCTGCCAGGAAGTGGCACCCATGCTGCGGGCGGCCTCGACCACGCTGGGCGAGACCTGCCTGATGCCGACGTTGGTAAGCCGGATAACCGGGGGTACGGCATAGATGACGGTGGCGAAAACAGCCGGCACCTTGCCCAGCCCGAAAAGCATAAGGGCGGGAATGAGATAAACAAAACTGGGCATGGTCTGCATGAAATCCAGCACCGGCTTGAGCATAGACTCGGCGAAGTTGGAGCGGGCCATCAGGATGCCGGTGGGAATGCCGATGATAAGCGATATGAAAACGGCGGTGATGATGATGGCCAGGGTTTGCATGGCCAGGTCCCAGTAGCCGAAGCTGCCGACCATGAGCAGAAAGGCGCCGAATATCAAACCCGCCCACCAGCGCTTGATGGCCCACCAGCCAAGCGCCGCCACCGCCAGTATCAACACAAACCAGGGCACCCATAATAAAATGCGCTCAATAGCCAGCAGTATCTGCAGAAGCCCCTGGCCAAAGGCTTCAAATGCCGGCCCCCAGTTGGTTAGAATCCAATCCATACCGGTGTCAACCCATCCTGCAAGCGGAAAATCAAGGGCTTCGGGAAATTCAATCAGCCAATCAAACATTTGTACGCTCCTCCCCTTCTCCTATCCGCGGCGTCACGGACTCTGCACCGAGCTCCTGGGGGGAACCAGGTGCCGGATGGCTCTTTTGCGCATGTTCCGGGGCTTCTCCTTCCGAAACAGTCTCCCTGTCCTGAGCCTGCCTGGGAGAACCTTCCGCACCGGAAACCAGCGTGTCATCCTCTTCGGCTGCAGCAACTTCCTCCGGGGCGCAATCAGAGCGGACGAGGCTGCCTAAAAGCACCTCATTGCTTATTTCGCCCATCAGTTCCCCCTCTTCGTTCAAAACCGGTATGGGGTAGGGGGAGGTAACAGCCAAATTGGGCAGCTCCGCGGCAAGTGTATCCGGTCCGGTAGTCTGAATATCAGTTGTCAGCCCATCCTTAATCGAGCCGAAGGGTTTTTCACGACGCATGTTTTCCAGTTCTTCAAGAGTCACTGCGCCCAGAAACTTACCGCGTGCCGTGACTACAAACCCATAGTTGCGGCGTGCCCTGCGCAAGCTGTGCAGTGCAGTTTGCGGACCCATCCACCCATAGAGTACGAAACCGGGCGGGGTCATGATGCTGGAAGCCGCCAGCACTTTTGAGGGGGATACGTCCTGGACAAACTGGCGCACATAGTCACAACTCGGGTTGGTAACTATTTCCTCCGGGGTGCCGGTTTGTACGATTTCACCGTCTTTCATCAGGGCGATGCGGTTTCCCAGTTTGAGGGCTTCGTCCAGGTCGTGGGTGACGAAGAGTATAGTTTTTTGAACCTCGGCCTGGAGTTCGATGAGCTGGTCCTGCATCTGGCGGCGGATAAGGGGGTCAAGCCCGCTGAAAGGTTCGTCCATCAGCAGTATTTCCGGATTGTTGGCCAACGCCCTGGCCAGCCCGACCCGCTGTTGCATTCCTCCGCTCAAGGTCGTCGGATAGTTGTTTTCCCAGCCCTTGAGCCCCACCCTTTCGACGGCTTCCAGGGCCAGCCTTTTGCTTTCCTCCTTCTTCATCCCTCGTATCTCGAGACCGTAAGCGATGTTCTCGATGACAGTGCGATGCGGAAGCAGGCCGTAGTGCTGGAATACCATGCTCATGGTATGCCGGCGCAAATGCCTGAGTTTGGCTGAGCCGTATTTTAAGACGTCTTCCCCGTCAATGAGGATTTCTCCGGCAGTGGGCTCGGTAAGCCTGGGCAAACAGCGGATAAGAGTGGATTTGCCGCTGCCGGAGAGCCCCATGATTACGAACATCTCCCCCTTGTTGACCGTGAACGAAACATCCCGTAGCGCCACCACATTGCCGGTCTTTTCCTGGATGACCTGGCAACTTTCCCCGCGCAGCTCTTTATCTGCCAGAATACGCCCGGGTTTGCCGCCAAAGATTTTCCACAGGTTTTTAACTTCGATAACGACCCTGGTTCCGTTCTGTGTTTGTTCCAAGCCATTTCTCCCTTCGCCAGGCTTTAGGCCAGGGCGGCTTTGACCTTGGCAGCCACATCGGACGGAACCCACTGCGTCCAGGTGGATTCAAAGGTTTTCAGAAAATATTCCGCTCCCTGTCCGATGGTCGCCCCGCTATCCTGCATGTATGCCAGCACATCGTTTAACTGGGCGGTGGTGGTGGAGTATTTTCTCAGGAATTCCACCAGTTCGGGAGCCCTTTCGGCAAAGTCGATGCTGACGCCGATATTGACCTTGTTGGGGGGGTAAGCGCAGGCATGGGTGGTATTCCAGACGGTTTCATTATAAGCCGGCTCTTCCAGCCGGGTCATATCGTATTTGCCCAGCACCCATGTCGGTTCCCAGTAGTAGCCGAACCAGGGCTTGCCCTGAGCATACGCTGAAGCCAGTGAACCGGAAAGGGCGGCGTCAGAACCGGCAGGAAAATCCGTATAGTACTGGTCAAGCCCGTATTCCACCAATTTTTCGGAGTTGATGCCGGTGGCTTCCCAGCCGGTTGGACCATTGACGAAGCGGCCTTTGTTGGGGTTTTCCGGATCCTTGAAAAGCTCCCAATACTGGGGCAGGTCGAAGACCGACTTGAGGTCCGGCGCCACTGCCTGGATGCCGCGGGCGGCATCACCCTCAATCATATAGGTAGGCACCAGCCATCCCTGCCAGTTGTCCAGGAAATTGCCGCCCAGGTCATGGATGGACTGTTCAGCCATGGCCTTGTCGTAGGCTTCCTGCTGATTCTCCACCCAGATTTCCATGTAAACGTCTATATCACCGCGCGTCAGTCCGGCGAAGAGGGGAATGGTATCCCCCGGGGTGAATTCGGATTCATATCCGTAACCATTCTCCATGATAAACGCTGCTATCCGGCTGTGCAGCTGAATGCTGTCCCAGCTGGCATCGCCAAAAATAACCGGCGCTTTTCCATCTCCGCCGCTACAACCGGTCAGAGCACCGGCTGAAACCAGAATTATTGCCAGCCCGGTAAAAAGAAACCTGGAAAATTTGGATTTGAATAATGCTTTAACCATTGCGTTGTTCCTCCTCTATTTAATTTACTCCGGCAGGCGCCCTGGCGACATCCGGATTGAGGATTGCTTGCCTGAAGTTGGCCCACACCGGATTGTATCTCCGTTTGAGGTCGAAGCCGAAATTGTTGAGGGCCCATAGATTGACAATCCCCTGTATCATGCCGAACATCATTAGGGCGGCGGCCTGCGGGTCAAGGTCTTTCCTCAATTCATTATTTATAACCCCCTCTTCGAACAGCGTTTGCAGGCGGGCGATATAGGCGGCGATGCCGGATGCCATCCTGGCGTTGAGTTGTGCGTCGCCGAAACTGACTATCTCCGCGATGACTAAAAACGTAATTCCGCGGCGCTGGGCGATAGCCGACATTTGCCGGAGTGAGACACGGTTTAGTTTTTCTACCGCGCTGCCTCGGCGAGTGATGGATAACTCGACATCATTCAGGAGGGTATCTCCGATATCGTCCGCCAGCAAGAGCAAGATATCGCGCTTGTTTTTAAAGTGCCGGTAAATGGCGGCTTCTGAAATACCAACCTCCCCCGAAATCCCCCTGATAGTTACGTTTTCGCTGCCATTTCTGATGATGAGCTGGCGGGCGGCATCGATGATTTGCCGCCTCCTGATTTCGGTTGACTCATGTTTCTTTGCCAACTTCGCCTCCTGATTTATTGCTAGGGTGGACGGAGTAGATAGGGGTTTCAGGGCGGAAACGGG
>CAZPAL010000072.1:0-7584 GCA_964584525.1 uncultured Dehalococcoidales bacterium
CATCATATAATCCACGCTGGCAGCAGCATTATCGTAGAAGGCTTCCAGATTCTTGTACTCGTGATCGGGGAGGCCGAAATGAGCGTCATTCGGGTTATAGTACCAGGAGTAATTGGCCCTCGCCATGAATTTCAGGCAATCTGTTTTGGCATCAGTAACACCGGAAGCCCGCAGGGCAAAATTATTGGGAATCCAGATGCCACCGTCCGATTTTCGAGTGGTTCCACCGGTGCCGGCTGATTTTTCGAGTATAATAACCGATGCTCCCTTGCTGAACGCTGTCGCCGCCGCTGCTGAAGCTCCGGCACCTGAACCGGCGACCACCACATCTGCTGTCATGTCCCATTCTACAGCCGTTCCAGAGCTGCAACCCGGTAAACTTCCCACCGCACCCAACGCACCCAGTGCAATCGCACCGACTCCGGCGGTTTTTAGAAAGTCGCGCCTGGACACTTCGCTTTGTCGATTAACAGTTTCCATTCCCATCTCCCTTTGTACGATTTTTGTTTTCTGAGCACAAATCATCTCAGTTGTATGTTATTCAGTGTACTGACATCAAATACAACTGGGGACTGAACGAATCCATCCTGAAGCAATAAAAACGCCAGCACCTGCTGATAGGTTGATATTGAAAGACTCCCAGGGGCATCCCAGGGCATAGCCAGCCTTATGTAATCGTATACGCCCCTGGCGGTACCGAATTGAGTCAGCGCCGGCCCTCTGATGGGTGGAGCCGAACCTCCCTCGCCGGTCGCTCCGTGGCAAATCGAACACCTGGCAAAGGCATCCGAATTGGCCAGTTGCCCCCAGGTTGGTGTAGGTGTGGTTGTGGGCGTTGTGGTGGGTGTTGTGGTCGGCGTGGTTGTTGGGGTGGTCGGGGCGGTCGTAGGTATGGTTGTCGGTGTTGTGGTGGGGGCAGTTGTCGGGGTGGTCGAAGGCGTGATTGTAGGCACCGTCGTGGGAGTGGTTGTCGGTGTAGTGGCAGGAGTTGTGGTTGGAGCGGTTGTCGGGGTGGTCGTCTGCCCGCCCCCGCAGGATGCCACCACGGCCAGTGTTACCATGAAAATCAATACGCGTAAACCCATTCCGGATTTCGTCATTCAACATCCCTCCTGGTGAGCGCGAATCCAAAGAGTAGTATTGCTTCACGATACAACGCCATTCATCACAAAGATATAAAATCCAGGCCAAAAAATTAACAAAGCCGTAACATTCGGATGATTCCATGTGGGTTACGAACAAAGCCGAAGATAACAAAGCGGTCTTCCTGGTCTGAACCTTGTATAGCTAACTGACACCTTTTTGCGGTCTGCGGTTTTGCTCCTGCCCCAGAATGTTCAATACTTCATCATCTTCCACAGATTCAAAACGCGCGTAAAATTGCCCCACCGCCGAGAAATCGGGCGGGGTGAACAGGCAGACGGTTTCGTCGGCATCCGAGGCGAGTTTCCTGACGGTATCCTCCGGACCCACAGGATAGGCGGCAATCAGCTGAAGCGGTTGTTCCATTCTGGTCGCCCAAAGGGCCGCGCGGGTGGTAGCTCCGGTAGCAACCCCGTCATCTGTCACAATCACGGTTCGGCCAGCCGGGTCAACCCTCCGGCGCAGGCGGCGATAGACTGCCGCCCGGCGCCTGATTTCGGCCACCTGATATTCCTTCTCCTGCAAGATAGCCGCTTCACTGATGCCGGCGGCTCGAACCAGTGCTTCATTGAGAAACAGATGCCCCTCCTCGGTGACAGAACCCATAGCAAGTTCGGAATGTCCAGGCGTACGAAGTTTACGGGCAAGCAGAATATCCATCTCGGCATCGAGCTCCCGCGCAATTTCCCGCGCCACTACAACCCCGCCGCGGGGAATGCCCAGAACCAGTGTGTGTTTTCCCCGGTAGTGGTTCAGAGCTTTACCCAGACGCCTCCCGGCATCCCGGCGGTCTTGAAAAAACGCCACTTCATGCGAAAGAATGCGGAGAGTGCCCACGCAGTATTCATCCCTTTGGATGCACTATGAACAACTGGCAACATCCAAAAAACAGCCTCAAATAGTAATCATGTCCACCCGTTTGTCCTCGGTCATACTGAAAGCCAGGTAAGAAAGCGCCTCCGCATCGTGATTGCGTCCTGAAATCACCGCCACTCTGCACGGCCGGCCGATTCGGAGCAACCCTTCATCCAATGCCTTCGATGCCATGCTGTCGGCGGCAGCGCGGCGTAGATTGGCATATTCAACCTGCATGAGTTCTTCCAGTACCCTGGCCGCTTGTCCCGGGATGAGGCGCAACCGGAATAAATTGGACTTTACCTTCAATAAATCCGGCGGATTGAGATACCTGGCCGGAACCGGGACGATTCTAATCCACTCAAGCAGGTTCAGGGCGCGGGAAACCAGCCTGAACGGGCCGAGGGTATCGGTGATTGCAACCACTTTTTCCCCGTCATAGGCGGCTATTGAAGCTGGTATCCCTTCGACGGCCAGGTTGATAGCCGCCGATACGATATCGAAAGCCAACCGGTCCGCTTCCTCGATTCCATTTGCCAGCAGGTTTATCAGCAACAGGACCGGTTGGTTGCGAGATTCGACGTATTCGCGGGAAACAAGTTCATTGTACTTCAGAGAACGCTTCCAGTCGATGTTCCCCAGGCTGTCACCCGGCTGGTATGGCCGATTGCCGTAATATTCCAGGCCGCACCGGATACCGAACAGGGGTTTTAGCGCCTCAGAACTGCCAGCCAATATGCCGGAGTTGGAACCCGCTAAATATTTTTTTGCCAACCATGCGGCATAACGGGCGCGCGGAATGATGACGGGAAATATTGGCTCGATTTCGAAATCCACCTGGGTTAACCCCCACTTGTCCCAACAGCTCCCCGTTAAAACGATTTGCTGGGGTCCGGCAAGCTGGGGGCTTACAGCAATCTGAACGTTGATTGTCTTCTCGGTTAGAGACATCTCGCGCGGCTCAGGCGCCACCCAGCCGAAGGGAGAAAATAGCCGAAAGCGTCCGCCAGCCTCCGCCTTCGACAACAACTGGACCGTGATCTGCTCCGTTTTTCCAGCCAGTATGTGCGGCCTGACCGCTTCTGCCTCAACCGGTTTCAGAGAGAGATTTCTCAAAGTATAAACCCCGACCGCCCCCAGGTACACCAGCGCGGCTGTACTGGCAAACACCAAGGCCGCATTGTTTAGCGCGAGTCCCAGTGCCAACAGCACGGGGGTGGAGACGAAAAATGTTACCCCCACCGGAGTGAGACTGCGACCCTGGCGGCCGGCTTGAAAATCCGAGCTATAAGAACTGGTCCGCAGGGTATGGTCTAGCAGATAGAGTAACGGCAGCCCCAGCGCAAAACCCGCCGCATGGTTAAAGACCCCCGCCATGAAAATGACCACTGAATAATACGTCAGGTAAACAGCCGCGACCCCGGTCAGACCGGAAAATCGCCGGCGCCATTGAATCAGGAATAAAGCCATGACCGCCAGCGGAACAAATGACAAACCGGCCGGTGACAGAAAGGCTGCTGTCAGCAGGGCAGCAACGGCAAAAAACCGCAGAAACGTCGCGCTGATAGGTGTTAACGAATACGTCATGGTTTCAATTTAGGGACGGCGATTTTTTCCAGTGTGCGCCTGACCACGGTTGCGGGACTGACCCCTTCCATTTCTGCCTCGGGTTTTAAGCTCAACCGGTGTTCAGCGGCGGCCGAAACCAGGCTTTTGACATCATCCGGAATGACATAGTTTCTGCCGTCGAAAAGCGCCATCACGCGTGCGCATTTGAACAGGGCAATCCCGGCGCGTGTGCTGGGTCCCCCGGCTACGTCCGGGTCAGCGCGTAACGCGCTGACGACAGCGACTATATACCTGGTAATATCCTCCGATACGAATACCTGCTTCGTTATTTCGCGAGCTTGCATAATTTCCTCGGCTGAAGCAACCACCCCGCCGCAGGCGGAATCGATCCGGTCGATATCGGCAATAACCTTCATCTCATCGTCAAGGGAAAGATGGTCGCTGCGGATACGCAGCATGAACCGGTCCATCTGTACGTTTGCCAGATTGTAGGTCCCCTCGGCCCCGGTTTGTACCTGGGTGGCGATTACCATAAAAGGCTGCGGCAACCGGTAGGTGATTTTATCGACGGTGACCTGTTGCTCCTGCATGGCCTCCAGCAAGGCTGATTGCGTACGCGGGGTGGTGCGGTTTAGTTCGTCCGCCAGCACCACGTTGGCGAATATCGGTCCCTCGACGAAAGATGAACTGCCCGCCGGTGCGTATAGATAAAAACCGGTGATGTCAGCCGGCAGCATGTCAGGCGTACATTGAATGCGTTTAAATGTTCCCCCAATGGCCTGTGCGAAGCTGTTGGCTATACGGGTTTTACCGGTTCCGGACGCACCTTCAATCAGGATGTTTCCGCCGGCCAAGAGAGCCAGCAGCAAAGCATGTTTGATTTCCTCCTTGCCCTGGATAATCCGGGAAACTTCATCGTCTATCCTCCCGCGTAGTTCAGCTACCATATTGAAATCAACCAATTCTGTTCCCCTTTCCAACCACGTTCAGCGATACGACCAGTATGACCATAGCCACCACTCCAACCATAGCATGAGGCTTTGACAGGGTTTTTTCCAAGGCCAGGAGCATCGTCTTCGATACATCCAGTGTAGACTCTACCAGATGTGAACGATCCAGCAACACGTCACCCGTGCTATTTCCAAGGGAAAGCAGGTAGCCTAAAAAAGCCTCATTATCTCCGCGCGTAAGCATGGTGTTTATTGCCAGACTGGGGTCGGAAACCAGCACGAGCGTTCCCTCCCCTAAGGTATATGCGGCGGCCAGCGCCATCGAGCCCTTCGGTTCCTCAGCGTCCTGCACACCGTTACGATTGACGTCCAGATAACTGCTGGGAGAAGACCAGGCTAAAACATGCTCATCCTCTGCACCGGCGAGGGACGTGGCCCGGTTTAGCGTCACCAGGCTTATCCCGCGCTCGCTGATTTCGCCATCGAATATCGAGACACGGGGTAAAAGCGGGTTCCGGTCGCAAAACAGCGGGTCCAACAAGAGCTCGGAACTGAAACGGGTTTCTATACCGAATCTTTCAAGCAGAGTATTGCCGAACCCGAAATCATCCATCATCAAAATCGTTCCACCGCGACGAACGAAGGCGTCCAGGCCATCAATTTCATGCTCCGCGTAGGGTAGATACGGAATTACCACCAGGGTGCCGGCGCGAGTAACTTCGTTCAAATCTGAAAGGCGGGTGGTGCTGGTAATATCGAATTGCCGGTAAAAATCCTGGATGCCGTTCCAGTTGGTATTCGCATCCATGAAATCCTGCACGGAGGAGTTGAACCAGATAGCCGACACGGAAACAACCAGCACCAGCGCCAGTACGATGGTCAAAGCATTAATCATTCTCATCGGTTGGCCTCAAGCTCTATCTGTTCCATAAAGGTACGGCTACGCTCGGCATCGTTCAGCATCGGGGGGTGAGGACCGTAGTAGTATCGTTCTACCAGAACGGTAAAATCAAACAGGTGTTTACGTAGTGCATCCGGTAACGGGGACGCCTCGCGGGCATATTCCCGCATCGTTTGGTGAAGCCCAGGAAGACGTACTCCCAACCGCACCAGCAACTTCAAGGCATTGCGGTACAGATTGTAAACCACCCAGCGCGGGGTCCCTGGTTCCACCTGTGTATCGGAGCGGGAGGAGCTGCTGATTGAAACAACTGGAATCGCTGCCCCGGGCGGACCGGCAACGGCGACAGGGAGAGAACCCCGGCGGGAAGACAAATGAAAATACCCGGTCAGGCGCCGGGGGAGATAAATCCCCAAAAAGCCTGTCAGCAGCGCGGCCAGCGTGCAGTTTACATAATTAAGGGTAAATACATCCGCCTGTTGGCTGATGGGCGTATGCCAGGGCTCGGCTGGAAAAACGCTGAGTGCCAGCCTGCGTTCTCCCAGCAAAGTCATGTCCATACCGTAGTCCACGTTAATCGTAAAACGTCCGCGGGAATCAGTGACTGCTTTCAGTTTGGCCGAGCCATCAATCACAATAGAAGCACCAGCCAGAGGCCCGAGGGCGGAGGTGACTGTGCCGCTGACTTCGCCTGACCCCGGAATCCAGATCATTCCTTGAGGGTCTAAATGCAGTGCAGTTATTTCCTTGGTCACCTCCAATGCTGTGGAAATGAATGCCGGAGCGTAGCGGGCATCGGGAAAGACAGTCACTCCAACGGAGTGTAAGCCGGAGCGCAAAGCAGAATCCAGCGCGAAAGAAAAGGTGCCTTCAATTCCCATCTGCAGCTGGCTGACCGGCTGGTTATCCAGGTAGATAGCGACAAGCCTGTTTTCCGCAGGCGGGTTGCCACCGTAATCGAGATGCAGGGTGCCTGTAGCTTTCATCCCGGGATAAGCCGGGGTAGTTAAGTCAATCCGTACAGCTACCGGGAAAAAAAGCACGTTCAAATCAATGGCGGGGCTCAAAGCTCCCATATTAACTCCCGCGTCGGCGCCAAGGGGCTGGTAATAGGCTCTGACTTCGATACCGGGCACGTACCAGTATGGTACGATGAATTCACCCGAGCACGTGCCGGAAGCATCGGTGGTAACCGTTGCCCCTACCATGCCGTTCAGCAGTATCCTCAATTCCCGTCCCTGCAAGCCACCTCCCGCGGTATAAACGGCAGCTTCAAAATGGATAGTATCACCTACGAATGCTGATTCAGGCTCAATCCGTAGCGCCAGCAGCACCGGAATTAACCGCTGTTGAATTTCCTCGTCCCAGGAATGAGATTGCCCCAGGGCGGTTCTCAGCAATTCGAGCATATCACGCAGCCGCTCAATTCTTTGCGCCACTTCCTGATATGCCAGCCTGAGGTCACTTCCTTCCTCGGAGGAAGCCACATCCAGCAACAATCCCAGGTTTGACAGGGATTGCTCCAGATTATCCGTTTCATGCACCGTCAGTTCGATGACAGCGGCGATATGCCGGTCAAGCGCCAGGGCTTCCCCCAGCAAGTTGCGGCCAATCAATCCGGTGCGCGCATCCCACAATGAATATGCTTCCTGGACGGCAAACGCCAGACTGACGGCAGACTGAGAAAATTCGTCCGTTTCCGGCCTGGTGTCTTCCGGAATTTCGGCAAAAGGCAGCGCCTCCACGTATTCCCGCGTGTTTTCAGGCTGAATTTGAATGACATAATCCAGCGCCTCCGCGTAGTAGAGCAGCAGCGCGCTGCCCGAGTAAACGGCTGGGACGCTGTCCGGATCGACGTGGTATTCGGAGGCCTGTAGCGTAGGTCCGGTGGCTGTCAGCGCCACCGCCACGCATAATGCAATTCCCAGTTTTCTGCCAACGTTACTCAAATCACAGCTTCAGTACATCAATGATTTTGAAGGCCACGATAACCCCGAACCCGGCAAAAAAAACCAGAGTTACTACCGTGAGGGCACCCCTGGCTCTCGGATTCAAGTGCACATAAAGAAGGGTGATGACCAGGAAGGCGACCAGGTTGGCTATATAATAAAGCTGAATGTCGTCTGTCCCGATAAAAGCCAGCAGCGAGTTGAGCAGCCCGAAGGC
>CAZPAL010000073.1:0-7474 GCA_964584525.1 uncultured Dehalococcoidales bacterium
CAATGGAACTCTCAGAAGTGCCATTTCCCCAAGCGATTAACTGTTCAATACCTTGCTTGGCGGTTGTGAAAGCTTGTTCAATTTTAGGTTTGATAGAATCTATGGCTTTATTTCCATATTGAGCGAGTGGTTCTATACCAACAACAGTTAAGCCATAGAAGACCAGGGTAAACAACAGAAAGAGTAATACGAGATTCCTGATATAGTGCACTTTTCTTTGACTCCACTTATATACTTACTTTTTCCGTCTACTAACCATAACTAAACCGACTATGCCTAATATTACTAACCCCCATTGCAACAACCCACCTAAGCTCCCTATGTTAATAACACTTATAACCATGAGGATTAAACCAGCGGCAAGAATTACCCCGAATATAATTTTTAGCATTTATGCTCCTTGCTTCTGTTATTACTCTACTTTCAATACCTTCAGAACCAGCAATTTGAGCCAGTTTACCAGCAGGGAGGATGAGTTACAATAGATTCGGGAGTGTTTTGTCTTGATACTCTTAGGCTTTCAAGCGGTCATGAAAGATAAGAGGCTCCCCCCCTTGCCACATATGTTATAATACGGCTCTCAGTGGATTGTGCCTTTAAAGCGCTTGAATGCCCAAAACACACGCTAAAATAATCGTCAACCCGGCGGCAGGAGCCAGTACCACCTACCGCCGTTGGCCGCGTATCCAAAGCCTGCTGCGTAACAGCGGGCTTATTTTTGACTTCCAGTACACCGAGGGCGCCGGGCATGCCATCGCGCTGGCGCGCGAAGCGGCCAGCGACGGTTACAGCTTCCTGGTGGCGGTAGGGGGCGACGGCACCATCAACGAGGTGGCCAACGGCGTGCTGACCGCCGTCAATACCGAGGCCACCACCATGGGCATCGTCAGCACCGGCACCGGCAACGATTTCATCCGCTCCCTGGGCATCCCCAGGGATTACATCGGCGCCTGCCGGCGGCTGGTCGGCCCGCGCCGCTTGATGATAGATGCCGGCGTGGTGGAGTACGAGAAAGACGGGCGGCGCCTGCAGCGCTATTTCGTAAACAGCGCCGGAGTGGGTTTCGATGCCGAGGTCAACGAAGCAGTCGAACACCTGCCCAAGCGCATCGGACATACCATCCCGTTCGTCATGGGCTTGCTCAAGACGCTGCCGGCCTACCGCAACAAGGACATTGACCTGCTGATAGACGGCCGCCGTAAAGCAAGGCGCGTACTGAGCGTCATCGTTTCCAACGGGGCCTATTTCGGCGGCGGCATGAAGATTGCCCCCGGCGCGGATATCAGCGACCGCCAGCTCGACGTGCTGACCATCGGTGACGTGGGCAAACTTGAGCTGCTCAAGGTCTTCCCCCGCGTTTACAAGGGCACGCATATCACTCACCCCAAGGTGCGGGTGGAGAAAGCCTCCGAGGTTGCGGTGGAATCCGCCATGCGCATCCTGGTGCAGGCCGACGGCGAACTGTTGGGAGAGGGCCCGGCCACTTTCCGCGTGCTGCCGGCCGCGCTCAACCTGGCGGTTTAAAACGTATTTTCGCCCTGGTATTTTCCACGATAACCTTCTGTTTCCTGCGCCAGGTACATGAACACCATCTGCATCAGGCGGGCATCCTTTTTCAGGCGCAGGCCATGGCTGTTATGTACCACCAGCAGGCTTTCGGACCGCCCGCGGTAGCCGGCGTCCCAGACGGCGGTATGCAAGCTGGCCCCGCAGCGCAGCAGGCTGGAACGGGGGCGTCCCAGCGCCATGACATTCAGCGGGAGACTCACGATTTCGTTGAACACCAGCATGTAACTTCCAGGCGGCAGCGACAGCCAGCCGTCGCCTCCGAACGGCAGCGCTTCAGCCTCCGGTAAAACGCGCTCTTTATTGTCCAGCGCCAGTTGCCCGGTTGATGCCAGCCGGCGCAGCGAACGCAGCGTCATATCGAAGCCGTTGACCTGCAGCTGGGCATCCAGGTCAAGGTAAGCTTCCACCAGCGGCGGCTCGCAATTTATTCCGGCCAGTATCTCATGCCGCGACAACACACCCTGCATGCGCGCCTCCCCGTCCGACTCAGGCATCTCCAGCACTGAAAGCCATCACTTCATCAATTCTGGCGGCGTCGCAAAAAAGCATTGTCAGCCGCTCCATCCCCAGGGCGATGCCGCCGCATTCCGGCATTTGGCCGACAGCCTGCAGAAAGGATTCCGGCACCGGCATATCGCTTCCCCGCTGCGCCTTGATAGCCGCAATTTCTGCCTGGAAACGCTGCCGCTGTTCGGCGGCGTCGTTGAGTTCGCTGAAGGCGTTAGCCAGTTCCAGCCCGCCGATGTAGACCTCGGCCCGTTCCGCCAGGCGCGGGTCGGTTGGCTTCAAGCGCGCCAGCGACGCGGCGGGGGCGGGATAATCGGTCATGACTACGGGACGCTCCGCCGGCAGCGCGGGTATTATTTTAAGCGCCATGTCGTCGTCGAAACGCCCGGCATCCCAGGCGTCCGCCGGGTCCCAGCCGGCATGCTCCCGAAAAAGGCCGCTGACCGTAAGCTGCGGCCAGGGCAAGCCCAGGTCTATGCTCTGCCCCTGGTAGCCTATTTTTTCCCCCATCCCCAGTTCGCAGGCGATGAAGCGCACCAGGTGTGATGTTTCGTCCATCATGTCCAGGCAGCCGGCGCCGGCCCGGTACCATTCCAGCAGGGAAAACTCGGGATTGTGCCAGCGCCCCCTCTCCCCCCACCGGAAGCAGCGGGAAATCTGGAAGATGCGCTCATATCCGCCCGCCAGCAGGCGTTTCATGTGCAGTTCGGGCGAGGCTGCCAGATACCAACCCCCGCTCTCCAGCGGGATGATGTTGCTTTCGGGCGCCACCGCCGGCGCCAGCACCGGCGTATCGACTTCCAGATGGCCACGCTGCCGGAAAAAGCGGCGCGTAAGCTCAAAAACCTGCGCCCGGCGCTCCAGGTTGGCCCTGAGGCGCGCCAGGCGCTGCTGTTCGTCAGACATGGTTACTTCTTGGCGTTGATGCGTTCTACATAGGCCCCGGTGCGGGTGTCTATCTTCAGAACGTCCCCTTCTTTGATGAAGGGAGGCACGTCGATAACCGCCCCGGTTTCCAATTTGGCGGACTTGGTCTGCTGGGTGACGGTGGCGGACTTGATGGCCATGCCCGTCTCCACCACCACCAGTTCCACAAAGGTGGGGATGCCGATATCGAGGGGGATGGTATCGTCCATCAGCTGAACATTGACGACGGTGCCCTCTTTCAGCCACTGGCTGCGGTCGCCCATCTGTTTTTCGGTCACCATCATCTGATCGAAAGTCTGTGTATTCATAAATACATAGTGGTCTGCTTCTTTGTAGAGATACTGCATGTCTTCACCGGTGATGCGCACCTCATCCACCTTGTCGCCGGAATGATAGGTTATATCCAGCGTCGAAAGGTTGAAAAGGTTCTTCAGGCGCAGGCGGTAAATGGCGCCCCCCTTGCCGGGTTTGACAAACTCGGCATTGTCCACGTTATACGGGATATTATTGATTAAAAGCTTGGAGTTCTTGTGCACGTCCTCGATATTCATGAAACTGGCTTCGCTTCTCGCTTCCTTCGTCCAAAGATTTCTCATATTATGTTATACATTCCCGCTCAAAAAATCAATGCCCGGTTCTACTCTGCGTCTCCAGAGCAGGGGTGAGTTCGTCCCGAATTCATAGTGGAATCGGCGTTGAATGCGTCCCTCACCACCACGAAAAGTCCAATATGTACTGGACTCTTACAGTTATTTGACTATCGCCCGCCGGAGGATTATCCTGACCGCGACAGGCAGGGAATAGAGAATTGAACACCGCCGTAATGAACCTGGCCGCATTCTCAACAGGGGCTTTCCTGCTGGGTTCCTGCCCGTTCTCCCTGTGGGTGGGCAGGCTGCTGCTTCATACCGACATCCGCCGCCAGGGTGACGGCAACCCTGGCGCCACCAATGTCTTCCGGGCGGGCAGCATACCCGCCGGAGTGCTGGCAGTCGCGCTGGATATCGGCAAGGGCATCCCGTTCGTCGTCCTGGCCCGCACAAGCTTCGGTATGGACACGCTCCAAATCACCTGCATCGGCCTGGCGGCCATTCTTGGACATGCCTTTTCCCCCTTCCTGGGATTGCGGGGAGGCAAGGCTCTGGCAGTCACCGCCGGGGTGATTATCGGCACCGCCGACGCCGCCCTTTTCTGGTCCTTTTTCCTTTCCGCCCTGCTCTTCTTCGCCATCCTGGAAGACCATGTCTGGCTGGTGGTGCTGACCCCTGTCTCCAGCCTGGTTTACCTGATTTTCAGCGGCACCGGGCATGATGCCCCGCTCATGCTGGGCATCGCCCTGCTCTTCGTCTTCAAACAGGCGCCCGAAATCCACGGCGCGCCGCGCCTGAAGCCGCGCCTGGCGAGCCTGCTCCAGTTCCGGCGGCCGGTTTAGGGATGTCATGCTGTTTCAGATAATCATCACTCTGCTCATCTCGCTCTTCATGCTCAACTTGATGCTGAACCTGGCCAGCCTTAAAACGCCGCGCCGTGGAGCATTACTTCCCAATCCTCCTCCGCTGGTGTCTATCATTATCCCCGCCCGCGACGAAGAGGCCAACATCGAAAAGTGCCTGGCCTCGCTGCAAAAACAGGATTACCCCAATTTTGAAATCATCGTGCTGGACGATAATTCCAGCGACGACACCCCGTTGATTATCTCTCGCCTGGCCGCCGCAGACAGCCGCATCCGGCTGCTGCGCGGACAAATCCTGCCCGAAGGCTGGGCAGGGAAGCCTTTCGCCTGCTTCCAGGCGGCGCATCAGGCAGGCGGCCGGTGGCTGCTTTTCGTGGACGCCGATACGCGCCATGAACCGGACATGCTCAGCCGGGTCATCCCCCTGGCGGCGGAATCAAAGGTAGCCATGCTTTCCGGTTTCCCCCGCCAGATAACCACCTCGCTTTCGCAGAAAGCCGCCATCCCCATGATGTATTTCATTTTAATGGCCTGGGCGCCTTTCTGGTGGCTGCACCGTTCGAAGCGCCTGCCCCCTTCGGTGGCTTACGGAGCATTCCTGCTCTTCTCGGCGGATGCCTACTGGAAAATCGGCGGGCACGAAGCAGTCAAGGCGCGCATTCTGGAAGATGTCTTCCTGGGGGTGGAGATTTCACGCAGCGGGGGCCGCCACCTGGCGGTTGACCTGTCCCCGGTGGTTTCCTGCCACATGTACACCGACCGCCACGCCATGTGGGAAGGCTTCACCAAGTGGATGTATTCGGTGTCGGCGGTATCCACCGCCGCACTCGTGCTGCTCATCATCCTGGGCTACAGCACTTTGCTGGCCCCGTTCTACTGGGCGTGGCAGGCTGTTTTCGTATTCCCGAACCCACCCGCCTGGGCCATGCTGGTTTTCCTGCAGGTGGGCATGATATACATCATGCGCCATATGGTTGATGCCCGCTTCAGGGAATCGATGCTGTCCACGGCTCTCTTTCCGCTGGGCATGACCTATCTTATCCTGGTGGTGCTTTACGGCATGGCGCGCCAGCTGGCCGGGGCAGGGGTCTCCTGGAAGAAACGGGTCTACGACCGGGCTTCCAGCGTCGACTGAACGCGAGTTGCCCCATGTTGAAGGCGCTTAAAGCTTTTTCCATCCCCGACGGCACTCCCCGCGCATACCTTTTTTCATCCCGGTGGTGCTGAAACTGCTGGCATCGGCCCTCTACGGAGCGGCTTTCGTCACCTGGAGCGGGCCGCTCTTTGCCGCCTTCAACCTGCCCTTCGTAATCATGGACGCCGGGCCGTGGCTGGATTCGGTGCTGGCGCCTCTTTCGCGTAATTTCTTCCCGCTGGGGGTGGGGATAGTCTCGCTGGTGAGCGGCGGTTACCTCCACATCGAGTCCCCGCTCATCTTCAGCCTGCTGTGCTTGGCGGAGGGGGCGGGCGGGGTGGCCTGGTACTGGTTCAACTGCCGGCGCTGCCCGCACGCCGCGCTGGTGCTGGCCATGCTGCCGCTCTTTTTCGCCTGGCGCAGCCTATGGCCGTATTTTTACTATGTGGACGCCGTCCTGATAAGCGCCGTCATGCTGGATTACGCCGAGCCGGCAGCGACAAGCCTCAGGCTAAAACCAGCCTGCCGGGTTTGACAACAGGCACGCGGAAATATAAACTACATGGTCACGGCAGCGTAGCTCAGTGGCAGAGCAGGGGACTCATAAGCCCTTGGTCGGTAGTTCAAATCTACCCGCTGCCACTTTTTATGCCTGATATGGGGTTTTCGAGTGAGTTGGGTAACACTAAAATATGGCTCTTGCACAAGGGCTTCGACAAGACAGTTACGCATGGACTAAGGCTGGCAGAGACCAAGGGACTCAACCAAAACAGAGTATCTCCACGCTTGAAAGAATCATCGGCAGCGGTGATCTGCGCGGGCAATTAGAAGCCTTCCTTTTAACCTGCAAAGTAGAGGGTTTTACCGAACAAACGATTGACGGCTACCGCCTGAAATTGTCATTGCTGGTACGTTTTCTTAACTCGTTGGGCATCACCAACCCACAACAAGTCAACATTAATCACATACGCCTATTCATTTTAGAAAAGCAAAAGACGGTCAACGGCGTCTCCATCAACACCATCTTCCGCCACATACGCCGCTGGTTCAACTGGATGGTAGAGGAGGGCATCCTGACGGTATCGCCCATGGCAGGGATGAAAGCACCCAGGATTCCTAAAACTATCATCCAGCCATTCCAACCGGAACACATCAAGGCACTATTGGCGGTATGCGATAGCTCTTTCGTGGGCACCCGCAACAAAGCACTCGTCCTCACCTTCTACGATACCGGCCTCAGATTGTTCGAGATGGTCAGCATCAAGCTGTCCGATATAGACCTGGAGCGGGGTTGTATCAAGGTATGGGGCAAAGGGGCAAAAGAACGTCTGGTTGGGCTTGGAAAAACATCTCAGAAGGCTATTTACAGATACCTGTTGATGCGGCACGACACCAATCCCTATCTCTGGATAACCGAGGAAAGAGACAAGCCGCTAAAGAGGTTCGGTGTTGTGATATTAATCCGGCGTATGGGTGTCAGGGCTAATCTCCAGGGTGTCCGCTGCAGCCCGCATACATTCCGTCATGCGTTCGGCACTAACTCACTCAAGAATGGCGCGAGCGTGTTTGAAGTCCAATCACTGTTAGGGCATTCAACACTGGATATGACCCGGCGTTACGCTGCCACCCTTAATTCCGAGCAATCACTGGTAAGCCATAAACGCTTCAGCCCGGCGGATAACATCAGGTAATAGAAAAAAGGGGCGGGTTTAACACCCGCCCCTACCCGGACCCCCATTGACATGCTTGTTGAACCTCGTCTCCAGTATCTCGCTGCGATGGTGGCAGCCTTCAATCCTCTCATCCAGCCGCCCCACTTCACAGCGCACATATTCTTTCATTTCCTTGATGCCGTTGGACACATCATCGCACAGCCCTCTTAC